>JBIOID010000063.1:0-8848 GCA_044449585.1 Candidatus Limnocylindrales bacterium | reverse complement strand
AGCGGGAGGCGGGACGGGCGGAGGCGGTCGTGCGCCACCAGCTCGAGGCGGCCTGGGCGAGCTTCGAGGCCACCCCACCGGGCGAGCCGGGCGCCGATGGTGACCAGCTGGCGGAGCGCCTCGTGATCGCCTATGAACCGGTCTGGGCCATCGGCACGGGCCGCACCGCGAACGCCGCCGACGCCGCCGCGATGGCGACGGCGATCCGCGCCACCCTCGTCGACTGGGGCTGGTCGGCGGCCGCCGCCGAGGGCGTGCCCGTGCTCTACGGCGGCAGCGTGACCAGCGCGGCCTGTGCGGAATTCCTGGCCGAGCCATCACTCGACGGGGCGCTCGTCGGGGGCGCCAGCCTGAAGGTCGAGGAGATGGCCGGCATCGTCGCACGGGCCGGCGTCACCGCACGGGCCCGCCAGGGCGCCGCGTGACGGAGGACCGACCGCGCCCCATCGTGCTGGTCGTGCTCGACGGCTTCGGGTTGGGTGACCGCCCCGAGGCCGACGCGATCGCCGCCGCCCGCCTGCCGGGCTGGCGGGCCTTGCTGGCGACCTGGCCGCACAGCCGACTGGCCGCCTCGGGTGAAGCGGTCGGCCTGCCGGCCGGCCAGATGGGCAACAGCGAGGTCGGCCACCTGAACCTGGGCGCCGGTCGGGCCGTGCTGCAGGATCTGCCGCGCATCGATGCCGCGGTGGCGGACGGTTCCTTCGCCGCCAACGACGCGTTGCTGACGGCCTGCCAGCGGGCGGCGGCACCCGGTGGGCGGCTGCACCTGGTCAGCCTCATCGGGCCGGGCGGCGTCCACGCCGTCGATCGGCACCTGGTGGCCGCGGCGGCCATGGCCTGCCAGGCGGGCGACCGTGACGTCGTCGTGCACGCCATCCTCGATGGGCGGGACACGCCACCCCGCTCGGCCGTCGGCTACATGCACGACCTGGAGGTCCGCCTCGGCGCAGCCTGCCCTGCCGCGCGTGTCGCGACCGTCGCCGGGCGCTACTACACGATGGACCGGGATCGGCGCTGGGATCGCCTGGCGCGCGGCTACCACGCCATCGTGGAGGGCAGGGGCGAGCACGCAGCGAGCGCCGTGGCGGCGATCGAGGAGGCATACGGACGCGGTGAGGACGACGAGTTCGTGGCCCCCACCGTGGTGTCCGACGTGGACGGACGGGTCCGGCCCGGCGACGCCCTAGTCTTCCTCAATTTCCGGGCCGATCGCGCTCGCGAGCTGACCCACGCCCTGATCGACGAGCCGTTCAGCGACTTCGAGCGCGGCCCCCGGCCGGCGGACCTGCTGGTGGTGACCATGACCGAGTACGAGGACGGGCTACCGGTCGCGGTGGCCTTCCCACCGCTCGTCGTGCCCAGCCTGGCCAGCTACTTCGCCGAGCTCGGATGGCGGCAGTTCCACGTGGCCGAGACCGAGAAGTACGCGCATGTCACGTACTTCTTCAACGGCGGGGTCGAGGCGGCCTGGCCGGGTGAGGAGCGGCGCCTGATCCCGAGCGCCCGCGTGGCCACGTACGATCTCGAGCCCGCGATGCGGGCTCCGGCCATCGCCGCGGCGCTGGTCGAGGCCATCGAGACCGAGCGCTACGACTTCCTGGTGGCCAACTTCGCGAATGCCGACATGGTCGGCCACACCGGGCACCTGGCGGCCACGGTGGCCGCCGTCGAGGTGCTCGACGACTGCCTCGACCGTGTCGCGTGGGCCACGCTGGCCGTCGATGCCGCCCGGCGCGCGGCCGGCGGCCGCGGCGCGCTGCTGTGCGTGACCGCCGACCATGGCAATGCGGACGAGATGCGCGACATGGCTGGTCGGCCGGTCACCGCCCACTCGCTCAACCCCGTGCCCCTGCTGCTGGCCGGCAGTGTCGTGCGCGGCGCCACCCTGCGCGACGGAGTGCTGGCCGATGTCGGCCCGACCCTCCTCGCGCGGGCCGGGCTGCCGCCGCTGCCGGGCATGACCGGCCACGACCTGCTTACGGCCGCCACGGCCTGATCCGGCCGGCGTGCTATCCTGCCCGCGCTCCCCAGATCCTCGTGGAGGTCCGAGCCACTCGTGAATCCCGTTCTCGCCATCGGCCAGATCCTGCTCAGCATCGCGGTCGTGGCCTCGATCCTGCTGCAGTCGCGCGGTGCGGGCCTGGGCTCGGCGTTCGGCGGCGACTCGGCGGTGTACCGCAGCCGGCGGGGCATCGAGAAGACGCTCTACCGCTTCACGATCGCGGTCACCATCGTCTGGGTCATCTTCTCCATCGCGGCGTACGCCCTGACGTTGCCGCCGACCACTGGCGCGTAGCCGGCCGCCTACCGCGGCCGCACCGGCAGCGTGGCCCGACCGGCGTGACCAGATCATCGTCGGGGTGGGCGTCGTCCTCCTCAGCGTCCTGCTCATCGCCCAGGTCAGCCCGCCTTCGGTGGCCAGCGGGCCGGCACCGTCCGCAACCCCGAGCGACATCCCGACCATCGAACCGGCCGGTCTTCGCCTGGGGGTGGTCGGACGGGTCGATACCCTCGATCCGCTGTACGCCACGCTGGCCCCCGAACGGGACATCGACGCGCTCCTGTTCCGCGGACTGACCCGTCCCGGCCCCGGCGGCACGCTCGTCGGCGACCTGGCCACGAGCTGGGCCGTCACCGACACCGGCCACACGTACACCTTCCACCTGCGCGACGATCTGAGCTGGGCGGACGGCCAACCGGTCACCGCCGCCGACGTGGCCTTCACGATCCGTGTGTTGCAGGATGCCGCCTACGACGGGCCGTATGGCGCACCGTGGCACGGCGTCGTGGTCACCACGCCGGACGCGTCGACGGTCGTCCTGCGCCTGGCCGATCCGGCCGCGGCATTCCTGCAGGTGACGACCCAGGCCATCGTGCCGGCGCATCTGCTGCGCGACACCTCCGTGGATCAGCTGCCGGCGCTCGGCTTCGCCACCCAGCCCGTCGGCGATGGGCCGTACCAGCTGGTCGATCTGGCCGGCGATCACGCCCGCCTCGTGCTGGGCCCGCGCCCGGCAGCCGATGCGGCCAGCGCTATCCCCGTCATCGCCCTCCAGTTCTACCCGGACTCATCGGCCCTCGCCGACGCCGTGCGGTCCGCCGCGGTCGACGCGGCCGACGGCCTGCCACCCGAGGTCGCGGCGGCCCTCGCGACCCTGTCGGCGATGCGCGCCATCGACTACCCCTTGACGACGCTGACGGCGGCCGTCATGAACGTGCGCGTCGGCCAGCCACTGTTCCGCGACGCCCGCGTCCGGGCCGCGCTCCTGAGCGCGATCGACCGGCCCGGCCTGGTCCGCTCGGTGTTCGCGGGCGCGGCCACGGTGGCCACGACGCCGTTCCCGGCGCTGCCGTCGGTCGCCCCGCCGGCGAGCCCGACGTCGAGCGCATCCCCATCGGCGGCGTCGGCCGCCGCGGGCCTGACGGCCGCGGGCTGGAAGCGCCAGGCGGATGGCTGGCATGCCCCGGGCGTGAAGACCGCGGTGGCCTTCCAGGTCGTGACGGTGGACGCCGCCACCAATCCCGCGCTGAACGCCGTGGCCCATGCGGTCGTGGCTGCCTGGACGAGCCTGGGTCTGCACGTCACGCTCGCCGAGCTGCCGCCCTCGACGCTCGTCCAGCAACGGCTGCTGCCGCATGACTTCCAGGTGGCCGTCATCGACATGGACCTCGGGCTGGTCCCGGACCTGCAGCCCATGCTGACGTCCAGTCAGGCGGTCAAGGGTGGCACCAACCTGGCCGGCTATGAGAACGCCCCGTTCGACAGGTTGCTGGCCACCGCCCACGCCTGGGCGGCTCCGGCGGCCCAGGCAAGCCACCAGGCCGCGGTGGCGGCGGCGTTCGCGGCGCAGCTGCCGTTCCTGCCGCTGCTCTTCGCGCAACGGGCCGACCTGTACCGAGATACCGTCACCGGGCCCACGGTGCGACCCCTGTCCCAGCCGTCGGACCGCCTCTGGGATGTGCTGGCCTGGCGTCTCACACGCTAGCGGCAGCGGCGCGGCGCGTGCTACCATGGCGGCTCGCCGGAGCGCCGTGAGCGAGGTCCAAGCGGCCTGTCCGTCGGGCCGAGGTGGCGGAATAGGCAGACGCGCTAGGTTCAGGACCTAGTGACCGCAAGGTCGTGTGGGTTCAAGTCCCTCCCTCGGTACCATCCCTCGACCCACGGAACGCGACTCCGGCGGCGACCTGCCCAGGTGGCGGAATTGGTATACGCGTACGTTTGAGGGGCGTATGACGCAAGTCATCCGGGTTCAAGTCCCGGCCTGGGCACCACCTCCCTCCTGACCCGGTGGGGGAGGGCTCCCCGCGTAGCATCCCCGGGCGGTTAGCTCAGTGGGTCAGAGCGCCTCGCTTACACCGAGGAGGTTCGCTGGTTCGAGCCCAGCACCGCCCACCATCGCCTGGCGGACGGCCCGGTCACCTATACTGGCTGAGCCGGCCTGGCAGCACGCGGAGGCATCTCTATGGCTCCCCTCCTCATCCTGATCATCATCGTGCTTGTCGTGGCGGGCATCGGCGTGCTCATCTATAACGGCCTGGTCCAGCGTCGCCTGCGCATCGACGAGGCCTACGCCCAGATCCAGGTCCAGCTCAAGCGCCGCTGGGACCTCATCCCGAACCTCATCAACGCGGTCAAGGGCTATATGGGCTTCGAGCAGTCGGTGCTGACCCAGGTGACCAACGCCCGCGCGTCGGCGGTGACCGCCGGCGCGCAGGGCCCGGCCGCGTCGGCCGCCGCCGAGAATGCGCTCACCGCATCGCTCCGATCGCTCTTCGCGGTGGTGGAGAACTACCCCACCCTGAAGGCCAACGAGAACGTCATGGCCCTGCAGGAGCAGCTGACCACGACGGAGAACCAGATCAGTTTCTCGCGCCAGCACTACAACGCCACCGTGCTCGACTACAACACGAGCATCCAGACGCTGCCATCGGCCCTCATCGCCGGCCCGTTGGGCTTCACCAAGCGTGACTTCTTCGAGGCGGAAGAGGCCGCCCAGGCGACGCCGACCGTGGACCTTGGCAACTACGCCGTGCCCGCCGCCGCGCCAGCGCCCCACCACAGCGAGCCGCCCACCGAACCACCGGCGCCCCCCAACGCCCCGACCGCCTGACGGCAGGCGGCGACCGGCCCGCCGATGAGCCTGGCCCCGACCCAGAGCTTCTATAGCGAGATCGCCCAGAACCGGCGACAGTCGGCGCTGCTCGTGCTCGTCATGATGCTCGTCCTGGCCCTGCTGGGGTTGGCCGTCGGCTATGGCGTGACCGGCGATTGGCAGAGCGGGCTGCTGGTCATGGCCGGCGGGATCGTGCTGGCCGGCCTGCTCAGCCTGGGTTCCTACTTCGGGGGCGACAGCCTCGTCCTGGGCGCCAGCCGCGCCCAGGAGGTGGACGATCAGAGCGCACCGCAGCTGATGAACGTGGTGCGCGAGCTGACCGTGGCGGCCGACCTGCCGATGCCGCGCGTGTACATCATCAACGACCCCGCCCCGAACGCCTTCGCCACGGGCCGCGACCCGCAGCACGCGTCAGTGGCCATCACGGTGGGCCTCCTCCAGAAGCTGGATCGTGAGCAGCTGCAGGGCGTGATCGGTCACGAGCTGTCGCACGTGCGCAACCTCGACACCCGCTACATGCTGCTGGTCGGGGTGCTGGTGGGCAGCATCGCCCTCATCGCCGATGTGTTCCTGCGCTTCACCTTCTGGGGCGGCATGGGCGGCGGACGCCGGAGCGACTCCAGCGGGGGCGGGGGCGGCGCGCAGGCGATCATCCTGCTGGTGGCCCTCGTGCTGGCCATCGTGGCGCCCATCTTCGGCGCCCTGGTGCAGCTGGCCGTGAGCCGCCAGCGGGAGTACCTGGCGGACGCGTCGAGTGTCGAGCTGACCCGCAACCCGGTCGGCCTGGAGCAAGCCCTGGCCAAGATCGCGGCCGACCCGGAGCCGCTGGAGGTCGCCAACCGGGCGACGCAGCACCTCTACATCGTCAATCCCCTGAAGAAGCATTCAGAGGTGCAGAACCTCATGTCGACCCATCCGCCGATCCTCGACCGCATCAACCGGCTGCGCGCCCTGACCGGCCAGCCACCCCTGGATGCGGTCAGCGCGCAACCGCTGGCCGGCCTTGACTGAAGTCGGCCGTGCTATCCTCTCTGCCGCCGGCGGACCGCCGATGCCCGTCATGTGCTCGGGCCGAGATAGCTCAGTTGGTAGAGCACGCGACTGAAAATCGCGGTGTCGCCAGTTCGATCCTGGCTCTCGGCACCACGCCTCGGCGGGTGTCCAGGGCCGTCGACGTCAACGGGCGGAAGTGGCTCAGTTGGTAGAGCATCACCTTGCCAAGGTGAGGGTCGCGGGTTCGAGTCCCGTCTTCCGCTCCAACCTCCCTCTCGGGTCGACCACGGTCAGGTGAGCGCGTCCCGCTGGCCCTTCGTCTAGTGGTAGGACAGCGGACTTTGGATCCGTGAACCGAGGTTCGAATCCTCGAGGGCCAGCCAATCCGATCCGCCGGGTCCCCGCCGGCAGCGTCGAGGCGACGTACCCAAGTGGTTAAGGGGGAGGTCTGCAAAACCTCTATTCAGCGGTTCGAATCCGCTCGTCGCCTCCACTTCCCCTGCTCTCGACGTTGCGCTCCTCGAGGAGCGCGCTCGTTGTCATCGTCGCGCAACATCCGTGGTTTACGCTGTCGTCCATGAGTGACCCCAAGACCACGGCTCCTGTCGCCAAGCCGGACGCAGACTGGCGCGCCGAACTGACCCCCGAGCAATACCGCGTGCTGCGCCAGAAGGGCACCGAGCGCGCCTTCACCGGAGCGCTGTGGGATGAGCATCGTGCCGGCACGTACCACTGTGCCGGATGTGGCGCCCCGCTCTTCCGATCCGACACGAAGTTCGAGTCCGGCACCGGCTGGCCGAGCTTCTTCAGCCCCATCGAGTCGACGGCCGTCACCACCGAGACCGATCGATCCATGTTCATGACCCGCACCGAGGCGACCTGCGCCGCCTGCGGCGGGCATCTCGGTCACGTCTTCGACGACGGACCGGATCCGACCGGCCTCCGGTACTGCATCAACTCGGCGGCACTGAAGCTCGAGCCCACCGAGTAGATTCGCCTGACCGCTCGGCCATCACCCGGGGACCGCGATCTCGATCCGGTCGAGCAGGCTCAGACGCCACGGCCAGCACCAGTGCGTGACGGTCACGCCTTCCTCGGGTGATACCGACCCGACGCCGCCGTGGACCTCGGCGGGCCCATGGAAGGGGAGGGCGCCTTGCCGGAGATCCCAGAAGACGGCGCGGCCGCCGGGTCGCAGGACCCGCCGGATCTCCGCCATCGCGGCCGGCACGTCGGGCCAGTGGTGCACCGCGAACGTGCTCACGACGACGTCGAACGAAGCGTCGGGGAACGGAAGCGAGACCGCGTCGCACACCACGAAGGTCGGCCGCGCGCTGCCACCCGCTTCGGCGGCGTTGACCTCGGCGCGCGCGATCATGGCCGGATCGAGGTCGACCCCGGTGACCCGAAGGTCGTGCTCCCCGGCCAGGCGTAACGCCAGTCGGCCCGGCCCACAGCCGACATCGAGGACGACGCTACCCGAGGGCGCCAAGTCCGCGACGTCATGCGCGATGCCGGCCATCAGGGGCCCCAGCAGCCGTCTGGTCATCGTGTCGTAGCGGCCGACATCGCCGATGGTGATGCCTGCCGCGGTGTGATGAGGCTGCAGCAGCTGCCCGCGGTGCCGGACCAGTGCCGTCGCGGTGGCGACCGCCGCGATGGCGCCGCCCACGATCATGAAGACCCGAGACCTGGCCATGCCGATCACCTCGTTGCTCGCGATCCCGGGGTCTGCCACGGCCAGCGCACGCGTGACTCCCGGGCGTCACCGAACCGTCCCGCTGGCCGTCTGCGCCGGGGCGGCGCGGGCCAGGGATCAGCGCAGCTCGCGCAGGGCCTGTTCGTACTCCTCGCGCGTGATCATGCCGCGCACGAAGCGCTCGCGCAGGGCCTCCTCGGCCCAGGAGCGCGGCGCCCGATCGTCCGCACGCCTGCGTGTCGGACGATGCCCGGACTCGAGATGCTCGTCGGCATCCATCAGGTAATAACGGGCCCACCCGTTCATCATGGCGGTCTGACCTCCAGCATCAGTCTGGAGGTCACGACGGCGCCCGCGCGACGGCTGTTCTGCCCGATCCGCCCGGGCCGTTCGGCCCCCTGTTCAGCGCTCCACGAACGTCTCGGCCTGTAGACTCGGGCCGCGCCGGAGTGGCGGAAGGGCAGACGCGGCCGACTTAAAATCGGCTGTCCGCAAGGGCGTGTGAGTTCGAATCTCACCTCCGGCACCAGCACCCGTTAGCGCAAGCCGCACGGCAGTCAACGCGTGCCAGGGTTCAGGGGCCCCACGCTACGGGTTCGCCGATGCCAGCTCTGGCGACGGCCAGGGTCTTGACCCGGGCACGACGGGGGATACGCTGAGGCGCCATGGACATGGCGGTACAGACCTCGGCGGACGACATCGCCTTCGTGGTCGGGGCACGGCGCTCGACTCTGCTCATCCTGACCGTGTTCGGCGTGCTTGTGGCGGCGTTCGCTGGCTACGACGCGGGGAGCGTCGTCGGCCCGGTGGCGTTCCTGGCGTTTTCGCCCAGCGTTCATGCGGCGAGGGTACACGCTCGGCAGTGCCAGCCTGAGCGACGGCGGGCTTAGGGGTGTAGCCTGCGACGGTGGCGACCCGCCATTGGTTGCTGATCGTGGCCGGTGCCGCGCTGCTGGCCGCGTGCAACCAGCAGGCCACCGGGCTCCCGGCGACCCCCACCCCGGCCGCCTCGACGGCTGCCCCCACCGCGCTAGGTGTCGGT
>JBIOID010000062.1:0-8856 GCA_044449585.1 Candidatus Limnocylindrales bacterium | reverse complement strand
TCCACGCCAGCTCCAGGAGCTGCTCACCGCCCTGCTCGTCGGCCGCCGCGCGCAGTTGCCGGAGACCGCGGTCTGCATGGAGTGCAAGGCCCGCGGCACGCCCTGCCTGCTGGTCGACCAGGGCCTGCCGTGCCTCGGCCCGGTGACCCAGGCCGGGTGCGGCGGCATCTGCCCGGCCTTCGGGCGCGCCTGCTATGGCTGCTTCGGCCCCGTGGCGGCGCCCAACATCCCCGCCCTGCAGCGCGAGTTCGCGGCCCAGGGACGGTCGGAGGAGGAGATCGGCCGGCTCTTCGCCGGCTTCACGGTCAACGCGCCGGCCTTCCGGGCCGTGGCTCGACCGCCGCTCAACGTCCTGCCCTCACCGCACTCCCCAGCACGCCCGGAGGTATCCGATGCACGGCCCTGACGGCAGGAGCCCGGCGGTCGGTGGACCGACGGCCACGCTCCCGGTGCGCGAGTACCGCTTCGATACCGAGGAGCTGACGCGCGTCGAAGGGGAAGGCTCCCTGCGCCTGCGCATGCGCGGCGACGAGGTCCTCGAGTCGCGCCTCGAGATCTTCGAGGCGCCCCGCTACTTCGAGCAGATCGTCGTCGGGCGCACGCCGGACGAGGTCATCGACATCGTGGCCCGCATCTGCGGGATCTGCCCGGTCGCCTACCAGATGACCGCCGTCCACGCCTTCGAGTCGCTGGTCGGCGTGGCCATCGATCCGGGCGTGCGCGCCCTGCGCCGCCTCTTCTACTGCGGGGAGTGGCTGGAGAGCCATGCCCTGCATGTCTACCTGCTGCACGCGCCCGACTTCCTGGGCTACGACAGCGCGGTCGCCATGGCGCGCGATCACCGGGACCTGGTGGAACGGGCGCTGCGGCTGCGCCGCGCCGGCGACGGCCTCATCGCGGCCATCGGCGGGCGGCCCATCCATCCCGTGAGCGTGCGCGTCGGCGGTTTCTCCCACGTGCCGCGGCGCAGCGAGCTGCGCGCGCTGCGGCCCATCCTCGAGACGGCGCTGGCCGACGCCCTGGCCACCGTGCGCTGGGCCAGCGCCCTCGAGCCGCCGCCCATGACGCGCGAGCCGCGCCTGGTGGCACTGCGCCACGAGCACGAATACCCGATGAACGACGGGCGCATCGTCAGCGATGACGGCGTCGACCTCGCCCCGGGCGACTGGCTGGACGCCTTCGAGGAGTTCCAGGTGCCCGGCTCCAACGCCCTCCATGCCCGTTCGCGCGAGCCCGGCCTCCCGTATCTCCTGGGCCCGACCGCCCGTATCGCGCTGGCCCATCGGCAGCTCCACCCGGCGGCCGCCGCCGCCCTCGACGTGACCGGTCTGGCGGCGGAGATCCGAACCAACGTCTTCCGCAGCATCGTGGCCCGCGCCGTGGAGCTGGTCCATGCGGCCGCCGAGGCGCTCGACACGATCGAGGCGTACGTGCCCCCGTCCGTGCCGCTGGCCGCCTGGGAGCCGCGCGCCGGCGTCGCCGCGTGGGCCACGGAGGCGCCGCGCGGCCTCCTGTTCCACCGCTACGAACTCGACGAACGCGGCCGCGTGACGGCCGCCCAGATCGTGCCTCCGACCAGCCAGAACCAGGGCGCCATCGAGGCCGACCTGCGCATCTTCGCGCCGGCCATCGTGGACCTGTCGCACGCCGAGGCGACGCGCCGCTTCGAGCAGCTCATCCGCAGCTACGACCCGTGCATCTCGTGCGCCACCCATTTCCTTGATCTGCGCGTGGAGCGGACGGCGTGACCATGCCTCCGGCGGGCCTGCCGGTGCTCGTATGCGGCGATCCCCGGCGTTGCGACGACGGGGTCGCGCTGCGTGCCGCGGCGGGCCTCCCGAGGGCGGCGCGCGCGCTGGCCGACGTGCGACCGGTGGGTCAGCTGGACCCGCAGGCGTTGCTCGACGCGGCGCGGCCGTGCATCGTGGTCGACGCCGTCGTGGGCGTCCCCGCCGGCACCCTGGTCGACATGGCCCTGGGCGAGGTGGCCCAGGTCGGCGCGCCGGCGCCGCATTCGAGCCACGCGCTGCCCGCCGCGATGGTCGTCGGGCTGGCGGAGGCGATGGGCGCCGACCTGGACGGCAGCCGCCTGATCGGGGTGGGCATCGGCGATGTCCGCTTCGGCACCGAGCTGTCGCCTCCGGTGGCGGCCGCCCTGCCGCGCCTCATCGAGATGCTGGCGGTCGCCATCGCCGAGCTGTCAAGTCGGCCGCTGGTGGCCGGATCGGCGGCGACCGCGGACCGGTCGCTCGCGACCGTCCCGGCCTGACGCCGCCAAGTGCGCCACCGCCGACGGCCGGGTGGTCATGGTCGTCGGCGACGAAGCCGATGTCGAGGTCGACGGCCGCACCCGGCGGCTGCCCGCCCTGCTGGTGCCCGACCTGCGGCCGGGCGACCACGTGCTGATCGGGCTGGGCACCATCCTGGCACGCCTGGACACACCGAGCCCACTGCTGGAGATGGCTCCGGCGACCGACAGGAGGACCTGATGTCCGTGCCCCTTACCGTCCGGGCGGGCGTTGCCCTGGCGTTCGTGTCCGCGGCGCTGAGCGGCGTGGCCATCTACCTCAACGGCACCATCGTGCACGATTTCCCGGATCAGACCCTGCTCGCCGCCGTTCGCAACGGCGCCGTGGGCGCCGTGCTGCTGGCCGTCCTGCTGCTCCAGGGGCGCGGGGCGGAACTGCGCCCGGCGTCGTCCCGGCACCGGCTCGGGTTCGTGATCCTGGGCGTCATCGGCGGCGGCATCGCCTTCGCCCTGTTCTTCACCGGGCTGGCGCAGGCCACCGCGACCGACGCGGCCATCATCCAGAAGACGATGTTCGTGTGGGTGGCCATGATGGCCGTGCCCTTGCTCGGGGAGCGGCTGGGTGGTGCCCAGATCGTCGGCATGGTGCTGCTGCTGGGCGGCACGCTCCTGATCGCCCCGGCCGGCACGCTGGCCATGGGGCCGGGCGAGCTGCTCATCCTGGCCGCCACGCTGCTGTGGGCCGTCGAGGTGATCGTGGCCCGCCGGCTGCTGGGCACCCAGGGGGCCCTGCCGGCGGTGACCGCGCGCATGGCCGTCGGCGGTGTCGTGCTCTTCGGGATCGTGGCGCTGAACGGCCACCTGGCACAGCTCGGGGCATGGGCGCCCCAGCAGTGGGCCGAGGTGGCGATCACCGGTGCCATCCTGCTCGGCTACGTGGCCACCTGGTACGCCGCCCTCCGCCGCGCCCCGGCCTCGACGGTGACCAGCGTCCTGGTCGTCGCCGCCGTGATCACCGCGCTGCTGCAGTCGCTGGCGGCCGGCTCCCTGCCCGCGCTGACACGCGTGGAGGGCCTGGGCCTGGTGACCCTGGGGGCAGCCCTGGTGGCCGGCGCCACCGTCTGGTGGGTCGCGCGCCAGCCACGCTCGGTGCCGGCCGAGGCGGCCGTCGAGGCGAGCCCTTCGTGACCGACGCGCCGATGGCCGCCTCTGCGCCCGGGCCGGTCGTCGCGCGGGTCGCGGCCGGGGCGGATCCCCTTCGCTTCGCCCGCTTCGCTTATCCGCCCAACGCCTTGGGCTACTGCGGCGGGGATGACGCCGTCGGCCTGCTGCAGCACCTGGCGGCCGGCGTCGTCGACCCCGACCTGGTCCGCCTGTGCCGCGCCTTCGAGGGTGCCTATCCCTACCTCGAGCGCATCGCGGCCGCGGCGTCCATCGCGGAACCACTGGATGGCCGGGTGGTCGAGGCGTACTGGGTCGGCGGCGATCTGCTGGCCCAGGTCGCGCCGCGTGACTTCCACGACGACCTCGACCGCCGCTTCAGGGACCGCACGGCCCGCGCCGAGTGGCCGTGGCTGGCGGGCAAACCGGCCGCCGGCGGCCTGCCCCACCACAGCTTCCACGTGCTGGAGGTGTTCCCGCGGGTGGGCCTGCTGCGGGGCGGGGCGGCCGATATCGTGCCGACCATGGAGCAGTGCCTGGTGCGGCCAGCGCGCGTGACCGGCGTCGACGACGCCCAGCTGGCTGTGATGGTCCGACCGCTCGAGCTCCACGCCGGTCGCCTGCGCCTTGGGGCCGCACGACCGGGGTCATGCCGCCGCCGGGTGCGCGGCCTGACCGTCTTGCCCGACGTGGCGGTCGGCGACACCGTGGCCATCCACTGGGGCTGGGCGTGTGACCGGCTGGACGATCAGCGGCGCATCGCTCTCGAGCGAGCGCTCGCCCGGAGTCTCGCGCTGGCCAACGCGACCATCTGACGCCGCGGCGGTCGCGTGACCGCCGGTCGATCAGTGGACGATCACCACGATGGCGCCGGCGTGAGTGGCGACGTGCTCGGAGACACTGCCCGTGAGCGCGCGGGCCAGCTGGCTGCGACCTCGCGAGCCCACGACCACCGTATCGAAGCCGAGCTCACGGGCCAGGCGCTCGATGGTCGGCGCGGGGTCACCGACCGGCTCCAGGTACGACGCCTTGACGCCCCGCTTGGCCAGGACTGCCTTGGCCTTGGCCAGTTGCTCCAGGTGCCAGCCGATCTCGTCCCAGCCATCGACCGGAGTCCAGCCGGGGCGGGCGGGGACGACGCTGACCACGGTCAGGGTGCCCTTGACCGCCTTGGTCAGGGCGGCGGCCTCGTCGAGGGCCCGGCGAGCCGGGGCTGTGCCGTCGAAGGCGATCAGGATCTTGCGCATGTCACCCGTCCTCCGTGCCGCGTGGCGCCATCGTAGCCCGCAGGACGCGGCCACGTGGCGGCGCATGTCCCCCGCCGGGCCCGGTGGCGGCCTGCCAGCGAGCCCTCAAACGACCTCGCGCCGGATGGTCAGCGCGGCCAGCACCGCGAAGGCCAGGGCGAACCCGAGCAGGACGACGAGATCGGTCTGCAGGGCGGCGGACGAGAGGTCCGCTCCGCGGATCACGACCTGGCGCAACCCGTCGACCGCGTAGGTCAGGGGCAGCAGCCGGGAGATGGGCTGCAGCACGTCCGGCAGGGCACTGACCGGGAACAGGATGCCGCTCAGGAGCGCCTGGGGCACGATGACCACGGGGATGAACTGGATGACCTGCAGCTCGGTGCGCGCGAACGAGGAGAGGAAGATGCCCAGGCTCACGGCGCCCAGCGCGAGCAGCAGGACGACCAGGTAGGCCAGCAGGGGGCTGCCCGCAACGGGTACGTTCAGGCCGACCGAGAAGGCGGGCAGGGGGCCGATGGCTGGCACCTGCACATCGAGCAGCGACCACGCCAGCAGCACGGCCACCTGCAGGGTCGCGAACACGCCGAAACCCAGGCAGTAGCCGAGGACGACCTCGCTGCGCGAGACCGGCGTCGCCATCAGCCGCTCCAGCGTGCCCCCCGTCCGCTCGCGCAGGAAGCTGACGCCGGTCAGGATGTAGACGAAGAAGTAGGCGAAGAACCCGATGTAGACGGGCGCCAGGTGATCGACCAGGTCGCCGGCGGCCGCCGCGCCGAAGAGCGTGCGAGTCGTGACCGTGGGCGGGCGCGGACTGCCGGCCGGCATGATCGAGTCGACGGCTTGCGCCAGTGCGCGTGACAGCAGCTGCACCTGGCCGCTGTCGGCCGAGGGTTCGAGGCCGGGCGTGACCACCGTCACATCGGGCGCGTTCCCCGCCGCCAGGTCGGCGGTGAAGCCGGGCGGGATCACCAGCGCGATGCTGGCGCTGCCGTCGCGCACGCGGGCGTCGGCGTCGTCCGCGTCGGCGGCGATGACGAGCGTGCCGCCGGCGCTGGCCAGGGACCGGCCAAGGGCGGCCACGAAGGGCGCCGCGGACGCGCCTGCCCCATCGACCACCGCGGCGTTCACGGTCGCCGCCTGCTGGCCCCGCAGCACGAACGCGAACAGGCCGGTCAGGACGACGGGGAGCACGAAGAGCAGGCCCATCGAGGCCCGGTCGCGCCGCACCTCCTGGACCACCCGACGCCACAGGGCGACCACGCGCTGCCGGTTCACGCGATGTCCTCGCCACTGAAGTGCAGGAACGCCTGCTCCAGGTCGTCGGTGCCAGCCGTCGCCCGCAGCTCCGCGCCGCTGCCCCGGGCGATGACCCGGCCGGCACGCATGAACAGCAGTTCGTCGCAGCGGTCCGCCTCGTCCATCACGTGGCTGGAGACCAGGATCGTCGTCCCATCCGCCGCCAGCGCCCGGAAGTGGCGCCAGAACTGCACGCGGAGGGCGGGGTCGACGCCCACCGTGGGCTCGTCGAGGAAGAGCATGGGCGGTCGATGGACCAGCGCACACGCCAGCGACAGGCGCCGTCGCATGCCGCCCGAGAGACGACCGGCCTGGGTCGCACGACGGTCGGCCAGCTGGACCACCTCGAGCGCGGCATCGGCCGCCGCCGCGTCGCGTACACCGTAGAGCGCAGCGAAGAAGCGCGCGTTCTCGAGGGCGGTCAGGGCCGGGTACATGCCGTCGCTCTGCGTCATGTAGCCGATGTGCGCCAGGTTGAGGCGCGACGGCATCGGCGCCCCCAGTACGGACACCTGGCCGCTGGTGGCGCGGGCCATCCCGGTCAGGAGCCGGATGAGGGTGGTCTTGCCCGAACCGTTGGGTCCCAGCAGGCCGTAGATGCGCCCCGGACGGAGCTCGAACGTGACCCCGTCGACGGCGCGCAGGCTGCCGAAGGTCTTGACCAGGTCGGTCGCCGCCACGGCCGGCGCCACGTCGGTCGCCGGGGTCGCGGGCTGACGGCCAGGGTCCGTCACGGGCCGCCGCCCGTGTCGGGCGCCACCCGGGGCACCCAGACCTCGACGATCGTGCCGCCGCCGTCGCGCGGCTGGAACTTGACGGTGCCACCGAGGCGCTCGGCCCGCTGGCGCATGTTGCGCACGCCCTGGTGGCCCAGCGACGGGGTGCTCACCTGCATGCCGATGCCGTCGTCGGTGATGGTCAGCCACACGCCCTGGCCGTCATCACCCGCGGCCAACCGGGCATGCGTGGCGTGGGCGTGGCGCGCAACGTTGCTGAGCGCCTCGCTGGCGATCGCGAGCAGGTCGGCGGTGACCCCTGGAGCGGGCTCGGCGATGGGGCTCGCCGGCGCCTCCACGACCACATCGAGCAGGGTGTTGTGGCGGGCTTCCTCCGCCACGATGGCCAGGCCGGCGACCAGACCGCTGCCCTCGAGGAGGTCAGGCTGGAGGCTGTAGATGAAGTTACGCACGTCACCGATGGTCTGGTGCAGTCGGTCGATGGCGCGGTCCAGCTGGCTCACCACCTCGGGATCGGTGATCCGGCTGGCGGCATCCTCCAGGTTGAGGCTGACGCCGTAGATGTCCTGGATCAGGCCGTCGTGCAGGTCGGTGCTGATGCGCTCGCGCTCGGCCAGGATCGCCAGGCGATCGATCTGGGCGCTCATGCGCGCGTTCTCGATGGCGATCCCGGCATGGATGGCGAAGGCTTCCACCAGGCGCTGGTCGTCGGCGTCGAAATGGCCGCCGCGCTTGTCGGTCAGGTAGAGATTGCCGACCGAGCGACCCTGGACGTGGACCGGGACGCCCAGGAAGTCGTGCATCGGCGGGTGGTGCGCGGGGAAACCATAGCGGCGTGGATCGGCACCGATGTCGTCGATGCGGATGGAGCGATCATCGCTGATGATCAGCCCGAGCAAGCCGTGGCCCTGGGGCAGGTCACCGATGTGGGCGCGGGTGGCCGCATCCAGCCCGCTCGTCACGAATCGTTCCAGCCGACCGTCCCGGCCGACGATGCCGAGGGCGGCGTACCGGGCGTTGACCAGCGTACGCACCCGGTCGGCGATCAGCTGCAGGACCATCTCCGGCGCGTCGTGGACGGCCAGGGCCTGGCTCGCCTCGAGCAGCCCGCCCAGCGTGGCCAGCGCTTCCTGCAGCGACGCGCGGCGGGCATCGCGGGCCGTCTTCACCCCGCCAGCGTAGCAGCCACGCCGGTCGCCGCCCCACCGCGCATGCCGGCCGGCGGAGGCGTGGACGACCGCGCTATCGTGGGCTCGTGATGACCGCCGAACCACTGCTCGACGCCCTCGGTCGGGCGGGCTACCAGCGCACCGAGCCGCGCCGGCGCGTGGCCCCCATGGTCGCTCAGCATGGCGGCCACTTCACGGCCCCCGAGCTGGTGAGCGAAAGCCGCCGGCGGGGGATGCCGGTCGGGCGGGCCACCATCTTCCGGGCCCTCGAGGTGTTCCTCGCTCTCGGGCTCGTGGAGCGCCTGGACATGCCCGGCGGCG
The DNA here is from genome assembly GCA_044449585.1 of Candidatus Limnocylindrales bacterium. GTDB lineage: Bacteria > Chloroflexota > Limnocylindria > Limnocylindrales > CSP1-4 > DASPUH01. Next base: position 677 of record JBIOID010000062.1, on the reverse strand, counting down.
AGCATGCGTACGTGCTGTGCGAGCCGACCCACCATCACCACGTCGTCTGCCAGGCCTGCGGGCGCACCGCCGAGGTGGACGACCGGGGCATGCGCGCCGTGGTGCAGGAGATCGAGCAGCGCACGGGCTACGTCATCGACTCCCACCGGGTCGAGATGTTCGGGACGTGTCCGCACTGCCAGGCGCGGCTGCTGACGGTGACCGCCTGAGCCGTGCGCGTCAGCGCCGGTAGCGTGCCACCGGGCGCAGGCGCATGGCGCTCCATGTCGCGTCCAGCGCGACCAGGCTGACCCCCGTCAGCGCGGCGATGCGTTCGGGAGGACCCGCCTGCCTCGTGGCGCGGCGCCGGTGGCTCAGTAGCCCGAGCTGTACGTCGCCGGCGCGGGGCTGCTGCCGCCGCCGGCCGAGCCGGAGGCGCTGGCGACAGTGAAACCGTTGATGCCCTGGCCGGTCGTGTCACCGGCCGCCTTGTCGCCCTTCCAGTAGTACAGGGGCAGGCCGTTGAACGTCACCTGCGTGCCCATGCCATCGCTGCGCGTGAAGGCGGCGAAGGTGCCGGTGATCCCCGAGGCCGGGACGATCTGGGCGCCACCTGTCACGAAGAGCGGCGGCCAGGCGGCGGCGCACGCACCGGTGCAGCTCGAGCTGGTCGCCGTGTCGCCGGCATGCGTGTAGAG
>JBIOID010000061.1:0-8907 GCA_044449585.1 Candidatus Limnocylindrales bacterium | reverse complement strand
TCCAGGGCCGGGGCCAGCCCCCTTATCGGATGGCGAGTAGGCCCCTCGAGCATGATCCCGCCAGGCAGGGCAGGCCAAGGAGCTGCTCGGCCGTGTGCAGCAAGCTGTAGTGGTCGGCGTAGGCCGTGTCGCGCAGGCCAGGCTGCATGCCCGACGCGACGATGAACGTGGCCACGTGGCCGCCCGAGTCACCTTGCGCACCGGCGTTGGAGGTGCCTTCGTCGAAGGTGATGAACAGGACGCCGCCGGACCGGAACGCGGCGCTGTCGACGATCATGGGCACGAACGCACGCAGGAACGCATCCCCCTGGGCCACCGTCCCGTCGTGCATGTCGTTGATCAGGTTCGGCGTGATGAACTCGAAAGCGCCGACGGCCGGCTCGAAGGCACCCAGGGGCTGGATGTCGGCGCACTGAGCGGGGATCCGGGACACAGATGTGAAGCTGATCGCCGGGTCATGCTTGCGGACGTATGTGCCCGAGGCCCCCGGTCCGTCCACTCCACCATGGTGGTCGTCCCCGGTGAAGCACCCACCCGGGTAGCCCTGCTCATAGGCTCGCCACGGGAGGCCGGCATCCGCCAGCTGGCTGAACAGACTCGGCGCGGTGAGGTCGTACACGCCGTCGGTGGTCACGCCGAGGGTCGCGCCGGCGACCATGGCGATGTAGTTCGGCTCGGAGGGGTGACCCGTCGCGTGGTAGTCGGTGGCCACGCCGTAGCGAGCCGCCAGGCTGTTCAGGTAGGCCGCGGCAGGGTCGCCGACGATGCTGCCGTACTCGTGATTCTCCATGGCGATCCACCAGACGTGGGTCATCGCGGCGGATGGGCTGGGGCCGACCGTCGCAGACGTGCCGGCTGGGGAAGCCGGGCCGGACAGGGCGACCGTCTGGCTCGCGGCCGGCGTGGGCGCCGGGCTCGGGCTGGGCGCCGCGCTCGGGCTGGGCGTCACACTCGAGGTCAGGGTGGGCCCGACGATCACGACGAACCAGATGATGACGGCCACCAGGACGGCCCCGACCAGTGTCCGGCGCGACACCCTAGATGGGCAGGGGACGGGCGCGCGGGTCGGCCATCGCCCGGATGGGCCCCGGCGCGGTCGGCGGTGTCGGGGTCGGCACGGGCGGGGCCGACGGCATGGGCGTCGGTGTCGCCAGGGCAGCCGGGCCGATCCGTGGCAGGGCGGCGTACAGGGGCGCCGCGAGGGACGCGGCGAAGGTGGCGGTCAGGTGGAAGTTATCGCGGTACACGATCATGCCGTTGTAAACGGCTGGGCACGGGTCGTACGGACAGATGGCGCTCGACAGGTCGACCACGGACGCACCGGTGGCCTTGGCCGCGGTGACCTCGAGCGTCCGGTGGCGCCAGGTGTAGGCGGTCGCTCGCGGCGTGGCGCACTGGGTCACGTCGCGCAGGTTACGCGACAGGCAATCCGGCACGTGCGAGTCGGGCTCGGGTGTATCGACCAGGATGGCGATCCTGCCTGGGATCTGGCGCAGCAGGCGGGCCATGGCCTGGCCCTGAACGGTCGGTGAGTCGTCGGACGGGACCATGGGCTGCATGCCCTCGGCCGCGGAGACGATGGTGAGGTCAGGCTTCAGGGCCTGGAGACGCTTGATCACGAGCGGCCGCCAGGCCGCGCACTCGGTGTACTCGCGCTGCAGGACGCGCGAGTACTCGGGCAGGTCCACGAAGCGGCACGAGAGCTTGACCAGCGGCACCAGCCGCCAGCCCTTGGCCAGGGCGACGCGCTCTAGCGCCGGGAACCACTGCGAGGCGTGGGAGTCGCCGACGAGCGCGACGGTCACGGTGCCATGCACGTTGCCGTAGACGCAGTTCGCGGGCGTGACCTGGAGCTCCTGGATGAGGCAGCCGTCGCGTAGCAGGCGCTCCCAGTCATTCGGCGCGTTGACCAGCGACGGCCTGACGTTGGCCGGCAGCGGCAGCGGCCCGCGCGGAGCGACCGACCCCGCGACGGGCCTGGCGGTGGGGGCAGCGGTCGGCTTCGTCGTGGCCGTCGCACCGGGCGTGCTGACCCCGGGGCTCGAACTCGGCTGCGGGTTGCCGGGCAGGCCGTCGCCGTCGACGGACGAACCGGTCAGGTCGCCCGCCCCGCCGATGACGCTCGCATCCCCGCCGAGGCCGGAGAGATCCAGCGTCGTCGGCTCGGTGGTCGCCCCGATCTGGGCGTCGATGGGCACCGAGCTGGCCGCGTCCAGCAGCGACGAGGACGCGGCTCCGACGCCGGCCGCCAGCAGGACCATGGCCGCCATCGTGGCGCCGGCCGTCTCAAGGACCCGCACGTGTGGCAGCTCGAAGCGCCGCCCGCGGTGGAACGGCTCCTCCACCCATCGATGGAGCCCGGCCGCGAGGACGATCGCCACGCCGGCCAGACCCAGCGTCGCGGCCAGCGGCAGCGTCTGGTCGAGCGGCAGGAGCGCCGCCGGCAGGACCAGGATCGGCCAGTGCACGAGGTACAGCGAGTAGGAGATCCGCCCGAACCAGCGCATCGGCGCGACCACCAGCAGGGCGGCCGGGGAGAAGCGACGCATGCCCGAGAGGATCAGGGCGCCCGCGCCGAGCGTCGGCAGCAAGGCCGCCGATCCAGGGTACGGGGTCGAGCCGTCGAACAGGAGCGTCGCCGCCACGATCGCCGCCAGGCCTGCCCAACCGGCCAGCACGAGCACCACGCCGACCACCGCCCGGGCGACCGAGGGCATCCGCAACTGACGCGCGACCCAGATGCTTGCCCTGACCCCTCGACCACGCTGGCCGGCTACCCACCCGCCGGCCCACACGCTGAATCGCGTGCCCGACCCGACCCCGACGGCGAGGAGGCCGCCCAGGCCGAGCTGCCACGCTCGCGCCGGCAGGCTGTAGAAGGCCCACGGGGCGGCCAGGTCGGTCAGCCACAAGGCGCCGAGGAGGGAGACCGCCGTCAGCAGCACCAGTGCCAGCCCGGCCCCCAGCCGTGGCCGCCCCAGGTGCATGGCCACGATGAGCAGCGCCGGCCAGACCAGGTAGAACTGCTCCTCCACGCCCAGTGACCAGTAGTGCAGGAACGGCGAGGGACTTGTGCCGGCGGCGAAGTAGTCCATCGAGGTCGCCGCGAAGCGCAGGTTGGCGGCCGAGATGGCGGCGGCCATCGCATCGCCGGCGACCCGCGGGATGTCGAGCGGCGCCATCACGATGCTCGCCGCCACGAGCGTCCCGATGAGTACGACAGCGGCGGCCGGCAGGATGCGTCGGGCCCGGCGGGCGTAGAAGGCAGGCAGGTCGATGCGCCCCGTGCGCTCGCGCTCGCGCAGCAGCAGGCCGGTGATCAGGAAGCCGGAGAGGACGAAGAAGACGTCCACGCCGATGTAACCGCCGGTGATCCCGGGCACGCTGGCATGGAACGCCAGGACCAGGAGGATCGCGAGCCCGCGCAACCCTTCGAGGTCCGGTCGGAACGTCTCGCCGTGCGACCCGTCGGCCGCCTGCACGCCAGTCGCCCCCTTCGCGATGCCGCCCGCCGCGGTCCACCCGCTACGGGCATGGATTCTACGCCTGCCTGAGTGAGACGGACATGGCCACCGCCGTGGTGCGGGCTTTGTCGACGGCGGTGCCGGTGCGCCGCGGAAACGGCTGGCGGTGGGCGCCCGGAGACCGTACCCTGCGCGTCATCGGGGCCGCAGACGGGAGAGCTGAGTGGACGTCATCCTCGTCGGCTTCATCGGCGGGTATATCTACGCGGGGTTTCGGAGCGGCTTCCTGAGACGCCTGCTGGGCATCGTGTTCATGGTCATCTCATTCGTCGTGAGTGCCTACTTCCGCGTCCCCGTCGGCATCATCGCCACGACCTTCTTCAAGGGCATCCCGTCCGACTACGCCAACCTGGTCGGCTACACCATCGCCTTCCCGGTGATCCTGGTCGCGCTGCACCTTGGCTATCGGCTGGTGATGGGCAAGACCCAACCGCGCGGCCTCGTCACCGAGAGCACGGACAAGCTCCTGGGCGCCATCCTGGGCGGGGTGGAGGCCGTGCTCATCCTGTCGGCCGGGATCGTCATCCTCGACGCCTACTTCGGCACCGCCTCGTCGCTGGGGGCCGAGTTCCACGCCGGCCCCCTCAAGGACCTGACGCAGCAGGTGAACGCGTCGGAGACGGTCAAGCTGCTGCGTGCCACGACCGTCCCGTTCGTCCTGGCGATCCTGGGTCCGCTCCTGCCGAAGGACATCAACACGCTCCTGCCGACGGGCATCCCGGGCCGCCTGCCGTTCCCGACGCCGTAACGGGACGCCCGTCGAGGGTGGGCGTCCCGTTCCCTTGCCGACGGGCATCCGCTACGCTCCCCGACGTGGGAGGACGGGCAGCCGCGTGATCTGCGCAGCGTGCGGGACGGAGAACAAGCCAGGGCGCCGGTTCTGCGCCGAGTGCGGCGCGGGCCTGGCGGTCGGCTGCCCGTCGTGCGGCGCGCCATTCGAGCCGGGCGAGAAGTTCTGTGGCGCCTGCGGGACCGCACTGACCGTGGAAGCGGCCCCCGCCGCCGCGCGCACCGCTGCCGTCCAGGCCACCGAGCGCCGACTGGTGTCGGTGCTCTTCGCCGACCTGGTGGGCTTCACGCCGTTCGCGGAGGAGCGTGACGCGGAGGAGGTGCGCGCCACGCTGGACCACTACTTCGCGCTGGCGACGGACGTCATCGGCCGTTATGGCGGCACGGTCGAGAAGTTCATCGGCGATGCCGTGATGGCCGTCTGGGGCTCGCCCATGGCCCACGAGGATGACGCCGAGCGGGCGGTCCGGGCGGCACTGGAGCTCGTCGATGCTGTCCACGCGCTGGGCGACGGTATCCAGGCGCGCGCCGGCATCCTGACCGGTGAGGCCGCAGTCACGATCGGGGCCACGAATCAGGGCCTCGTGGCGGGTGATCTGGTCAACACCGCGAGCCGGCTCCAGTCGGTGGCCGCCCCGGGCACCGTCCTCGTTGGCGAGGCGACGCAGCGTGCAGCCGCCAAAGCTATCGCCTTCGAAGCCGTCGGAGACCAGGCGCTCAAGGGCAAGGCAAGTCCGGTCCCCGCCTGGCGGGCATTGCGAGTCGTGGCCCAGGTCGGCGGCCGCAACCGGGCGGACGCACTCGAGGCCCCGTTCGTGGGCCGCGACGACGAACTCCGCCTCCTCAAGGACCTGTTCCATGCCACCACCCGGGAGGGGCGCGCTCGCCTCGTCAGCGTCATCGGCCCGGCCGGCATCGGCAAAACGCGGCTGGCCTGGGAGTTCCTCAAGTACATCGACGGCCTGGTCGAGACCGTCTGGTGGCACGAGGGTCGCAGCCCGGCCTATGGCGAAGGCGTCACGTTCTGGGCCCTCGGCGAGATGGTCCGCCGCCGCGCCGGCCTGCTGGAAACGGACGACGAGGCCACCACGCGGGCCAAGATCGCGGCGACGGTCACCGAACACGTGCCCGGCCCCGACGAGCAGCGCTGGATCGAGTCGGCCCTGCTGACGCTGCTCGGCGTCGAGGCCGGCGGGGGCTCGGACCAGTTGTTCGGGGCGTGGCGGACGTTCTTCGAACGGCTCGCCGCCACGGCGCCGGTCGTGCTGGTCTTCGAGGACTACCACTACGCCGACCCGGGCTTGCTGGACTTCGTCGACCACCTGATGGAGTGGAGCCGGACCGTCCCCATCTACGTCGTGACCCTCGCCCGCCCGGAGCTGCTGGACAAGCGGCCGGCCTGGGGCGCGGGTAAGCGTAACTTCGTGAACGTCAGCCTGGAGCCGCTGGCCGAACCGGCCATGCGCGCCCTCCTTGCCGGCCTGGTGCCCGGCCTGCCGGAGCGGGCGGTCAAGGCCATCGTCGCCCGTGCCGACGGGGTGCCCCTCTACGCGGTCGAGACGGTGCGCATGCTGCTGGCGGAGAACAAGCTGGTCCTGGAAGGGAACGCCTACCACCCCACGGTCGACCTGGCCGGCCTCGCGGTGCCCGACACCCTTACGGCGCTGATCGGCTCACGGCTGGACGCGCTCGCCCCGGCCGACCGAGCGCTTATCCAGGACGCCGCCGCGTACGGCCAGAGCTTCACGATCGCCGGCCTGGCCGCCGTGTCCGGCGCCGAGGAGGCCGAGCTCGAGCCGCGCCTGGCGCGCCTGGTCCACGCCGAGCTGCTGACGAGGACCGTGGATCCGCGCAGCCCCGAGCGGGGCCAATGCGCCTTCGTGCAGGCCCTCATCCGCGAGGTGGCCTACAACACGCTGAGCAAGGCGGCACGCAAGGCGCGGCACCTGGCCGCGGCCCGCTACTTCGAGTCGCTGGGCTCCGATGAACTGGCCGGTGCGCTGGCGGGACACTACCTGGCCGCCTTCACGAACGCCTCGCCCGGTCCCGAAGCGAACGCCCTCGAGGCGCAGGCGCGCATCGCCCTGGGCGCAGCGGCGGAGCGGGCAAACGAGCTGGGTGCCCACGCCCAGGCGGTCACGTTCCTGGACCAGGCCCTGTCCGTGACCCACGACGAGGCGGAGCGGGCGACCCTCCTGGAGCGCCTCGGCGCGTCGGCCGATAAAGCGGGCGAGATCGCTCGAGCGGAGGCGGCCCTGGAGGAGGCACTGACGATCCGGCGCGCGACCGCTGATCGGCCCGCGGCGGTCCGAACGTCGGCGCAGCTCGCCACGATGCTCCTCAACATCCACGCGAGCCCAGCCCTGGTCGACCGGATCCAGGGCTGGGCTACCGAATTCGCCGATCAGGCTAACGAGCCGGCCGGGGTCGCGCTGCTGGGCCAGGTCGCCCGCTCCCTGTTCCTGATGCGCCGCAACGAGGAGTGCCTGCCTGTCGCGGAGGAGGTCCTGATCGCGGCCGAGCGTTTTGACCTGGTGCCGGTCATCGCCGACACGTTGATCACAAAGGGATCCGTGCTCGTCGACACGGGCCGCCCGTACGAGGGCCTGAGCCTGATCGAGACCGGGCTCCGCCTGGCCGAGCAGCACGGGCTGGCCCGCACGGGCCTGCGAGGGCGGCTCAACCTGGGCTTCTACCTCGCCCCCCATGACCCCGATGCAGCGATGGCCGCCCTTCGGCCGGCCCTCCGTGAGGCCCGCCGGTTGGGGGATCGAGGCCTTATCCCGAACATCCTCGCCAACATCGCCGGGGCGTCCTATCTCTCCGGCCGATCACGCGAGGTCCTGCCGGAGCTCGAGGCGGCACTTGCGATGGACTACGAGGGTGCCCACCGCAGCTGGCTGGTGCTGGAGGCAGCTTGGCACCGCGCCGTGCTGGGAATCCCCGTCGACAGGGATCTTGCCGAGATCGAAGAGGCCACGCGGACGCTGACCGATCCGCAGTTCATCGCGGCCACCCACGTCGTCGGTGCGGTCGTGGCCTGGGCCAGCGGCGATGAGGTGACCGCGCGCGCCGAACACCTCGCCACGATCCTTGGGGATGAAGGGCGGTCCCTCCTCGGGTACGCGATGGCCGGGCGGCACGCGCTCCTGGCCGGGGACCTACCCGCCGCCCGGGAGGACCGCGACAACCTGGCCGCCCTGTCGCCTCACGGCGGCAGCGGCGCGCGCCTGCGTGAGCTCGTGGGCGGCATCGCCGCCCTCGAGGGACGACGGGCCGAAGCGCTGGAGCTGTTCGGCCAGGCGATCCCCGTCTACGAGGGGCTGGGGCTCGCCCTGGATGTCGCCATCGCGGGGTTGGTCATGGTGACCGTGATGGACCCGTCGGAACCACGAGTCCGGGCCGCTGGCCTGGTGGCTCGAGCACGGTTCGAGGCCATCGGCGCGACGCCGTTCCTGGACCGCCTGGACGCGGCGATGGCGGGGACCAGGGTCCGGTCGCCCGCGAACGCCGAGCCGACCCCCCTGCCGTCCCGCTAGGTCCGGCCCTCCGACGGGGCGTCGGGCTCCGACTCCACCGGTGCCACAGGGTCCGGGGACAGCGCCTCCACGGCCGGGACCTGTCCGGTGGTGGCTGCGGCTGGCGCTGCCCCCGACGGGGCCGGCGAGCCGGCCGCATCCGGGATCGTCCACCAGCTTGCCCCCGGTGTGCCGGGCGGCAGCTCGCCCCCGGCCGCCTGTACCACCGCGGCCGCGGCACGCTGGCGTCGGCGCCGGCGCATCACGAAGAACGCCCCTCCGATGACCAGGACCGTGGTCACGAGGCCGACACCCACTCGCATGAGCCCGACCGTCGCGGCGCCCGCGATGACCCGGTCGAGCTGATCGGCTTCCGCCTTGGCCTGGTCGGCATCGCCGTGAGCCACCGCGTGGACGCCAGCCGCCGACATGGCCCCCACGTCTGTACCGACGAGCCCGACCGCTTCGATCGGACTCCGAGACTGGGCGGCACCGGCATTCGCGGTGGAGACGACCCTGGCCGCGTCGAGCTGTGCCTGCGCGAACGTCTGCGCAGCCTGCAGGTCAGCCAGGGACCGGGCGGCCGCGAACCTGGTCGCGACGCTGCCGGTCACGGCGTCTGCACCCGCCAGGGCGGCATCCTCCTGTTCGGCCAGGCTGCGCACCGAGCTGGCCACCTGGAGCGCGGCGGTGGCATCGCTGAAGCGCCAGTCGGCCATGTCCTTCGAGATGAACGTCGGCATGGTCCACCCCGGGGCGGCCGTCTCGAACTGGTGGTACGCCTTGCGCGCGGCTGAACGGGCGGCCAACTCGGTCGGGTCGGTGGCCACGCCGAAGCGGGCCAGCAGCGACTGGGCCAGGTCCATGTCGCCGCCGGCGGGGACCATCGCCACCTCGTCGATGGTGTCAAGCCACTGGCGCCACGTGATCGGCCCAGCCGGGAGGCGGTCCGACGCGGTGGCCCCATACGGCATGCGCCGGTCGAGCATGTCGTCGATCGCGACCCGCATGTTGGTGTCGCCGGCCGACTTCGCGATGTCGGTCACGACGAAGCAGGAGGCCGCGTAGTCGTACTG
>JBIOID010000060.1:0-9053 GCA_044449585.1 Candidatus Limnocylindrales bacterium | reverse complement strand
GCTCACGGGCGTCTTCGCCGGCCTGGCCGAGCGGTGTGCCGTCCACCGGCACCCCCACCGGGCGACGGGCTTCCGCATACACATACACGGTGGCCGCCACCAACAGACCCCAGATGGCGGCACCCAGCGCGACATGCAGGGCCTCCGCCCAGGGCGCCAGGTCGGTGAAGATCTGGGCCGCGCCGACGATGCTCTGGACCAGGAAGAGGGCCGCGCTGGAGCCGACCAGCATGAGCAGCGTGGGCTGGGCCCTGGGGGGCCCCCAGCCATGGCGTTCATAGCGTCGCCAGGCGACCCAGGCCGTCCACAGCAGGATCACGCCGCTCACCAGCGCCACCAGCCGGTGCAGGAACTGGGTCACCTCGAGCGAGGCGATCGACGGATCGGACGAGATGGTCGGCACGAGCTGGCCGTTGAAGAACGGCCAGTCGGTGTAGACGAGCGCCGCCCCGCTGCCGCGCACCTGCGCCCCAAAGAGCAGCAGGGCGTAGATGCACGCCGCCGTGAAGCCGACCAGCACCGTGAAGCGCTGGCTGGCCGTCCCGGAGGCGAGACGGGCCGGGTACTGCACGCGCAGCGCGATCGTGATGAGCAGGCCGAACAGCAGCATGGCCGTCGCCAGGTGGGCCGTCACGGAGGCGGGGCTGTTGCCCGTCTCGACCGTGATCTGGCCCAGCCACGCCTGGACCAGGGCGATGACGAAGGCCGCTACCGACAGGGCCACCACCGAGCGGTAGGCGCGATAGCGCAGGACGGCGACCACGAGCACCGCCACCACGAGCAGGCCCAGCGCCAGGGCGAAGGCGCGGTGCCACCACTCCACCCAGGCCTGCGGATCGCTCAGGGAGGGCAGCAGGCCATGGCACAGCGGCCAGTCCGTGCCGCAGCCCATGCCCGAGTCGGTGCTGCGTGTCACAGCGCCCATGACCACGACGGCGAAGGTCACCAGGGCGGTCGTCACGGTGAGTCGCTGGAATCGTGTCATCGGCTGGAGGGGGATTGTAGCGCCACGGCGGCGCCTTCCCGGGCACGCGGCTACAGTGGCCGCCATGCGCACGCCAGCGCGCCAGCGCGTCGCCCTCCTGTGCATCCTTGGCCTGGTCGCTGCGTGCAGCGCGACGGGCACACCCGCCGCCAGCCTCCCACCGACGGGCTCCGGCGCCGGCGCCTACCCCGGCTGGCCGATCGGGCCGTCGCCCGGCGCGGCCATCCTGCCCTTGCTCATCAACCAGCAACTGGCCGTCGGGGCCAACCGGTTCCTGTTCACGCTGGTCGATGCCAGCGATCAGACCACGCCACTGGCGGCGCCGACGGTGACCACCCTGCTGGCCTTCTACGATCTGCAACGGGACCCGGCCAGCCCGGTCGCGAGCGTGCCCGGGACGTTCATCTGGGCCGTCCCGACCGGCGCCAGCGCGCGCGGCCTGTACCACGCCTCGGTCACCTTCCCGGAGGCCGGGACGTGGGGTGTCCAGGTCACGGTCCAGCAGCCGGGTCGACCGGCGGTCACCACGCGCGAGCAATTCGACGTGCTGCCGGCGACGACCACGCCAGCCCTCGGGGCGGCCGCCCCGGCCTCGACGACGCCCACCGCCACGACCGCGGCCGGCATCGCTCTGATCTCCACCGACACCACGCCCGATCCGGCCTTCTACCGCGTGTCGGTGGCCGCCGCCCTGGCCGCCCATCGGCCGTTCGTGCTGGTCTTCGCCACGCCCCAGTTCTGTCAGAGCCAGATCTGCGGGCCCACCCTGGACACGGTCAAGGCCGCGGCCACGCCGTTCGAGTCGGCCGTCGACTTCATCCACGTCGAGCCATACGTGCTGCGACCGGTCCCGGGCGGCGGCGGGTTGCAGCCGGTGCTCGATGCCAGCGGCCAGCTCCAGCTGGTCCCGGCCGCGATCCAGTGGGGCCTGCCCGACGAGCCGTGGATCTTCGTGGTCGACGCCGGCGGCAAGGTCACCGCCAAGTTCGAAGGGGCGGTCGGCGCCGACGAGCTGACGCAGGCCATCCAGGCGGTGGCCCGAGGCTAGCGCGGGCCTGGGTCGCCCGATCGCCCGCGTCGGCCCGATCGCCCGCGTCGGGTCCGGGCTACATGGTCAGATGTGACTCGGGGTAGCGTTGGAGCCTTCGAGCGCCGGAACGGGGGCTGTTTCGAGGCCCGGCTGGTGGCTTTGGCCCCCACCAGGCCGCGAGCCACGCTCGGCCGGGCTCCGGGATCCGGTGCTCCGTCAGCAGGCAGCGCCATCGATCGTTCCTACGCTACCCGGGTTCACATATGAGCAGGTAGGTCGCGACATGGTCGCGCATCAGCCCGCGACCGGCCGTCCAGGCGCACCCGGCCGTTCGGCCCCCCAGGCCCCTCAGCACGGTAGGCCGTCACGTGGGGCCGGTGCCGCTCGAACCGGGCACTTCGAGCCGGAGGCCGTCGGCGCATGCGGGGCAGGTGGCCGCACCCGGCTCGTACGTCGGCAGGTCGAGGACCCAGAGAGCCTCGACGGCGTAGGTCCGCCCGCTGGTCGGCGACGTGACGGAGCGCGAGCCACCCGCCCGGTCGACCAGGACGACGGCCTTCAGCAGCTCCGCGCCGGCGGCCTCGATCGGCGGCAGCATCGCCAGCAGCGAGCCGCCGGTCGTCAGGATGTCGTCGACCAGCAGCACGCGCTGCCCAGGCTCGAGGCGGAAGCCGCGCCGGAAGGCACGCCGGGTCGCCCCGGCCGGGCCGCGCACCTCCTCGGCGAAGAAGCCCGGTGTGCCCAGCTGGCGGGCCGTCTCGAAGGCCAGGATCACGCCGCCTGTCGTCGGCCCGACCACGACGTCGACCGCTGTCGGCCCGTCGACAGGGCGCACGCGGTGCGCGATCAAGCCGCACAGCTCGCTGACGGCGGCCGGGTGTTGCAGCACCTGGAACTTCTCGAGGTAGCTCGTGCCGTGGCGGCCGCTCTTGAGCTGGAAGTGACCCGACCGCAGGGCGCCGGATGCCCGGAAGAGGGCCTCCACGCGGCGCGCCTCTGCCTCGCCGCCTGATCGCGCGCCGGCCTCGGTGGCGGCGTCCGCCGGCGCGCCGTCGGGGTTCACGGGCGGTACTCGACGCCCTTGACGCTCGGGCGATCGACGCCGTGGCCACCGCCGCGGCCCGGGCGGGCAGCCGCCGGCAGGGCCGTGCCGACGAGGTCGCGGTGGCTGGCCAGCCCGTGGTCAGCGCACCAGGCGGCCAGGTCGTCGATCAGGCGCACGGGCAGGGTCGGATCGGCAAAGATGGCCGTGCCCACCTGGACCGCGCAGGCGCCCGCCATCAGGAAGTCGAGCACGTCATCAAGGCCGGTCACGCCGCCGATGGCGACCACCGGGATGCGCACCACCTGGGCCACCTCGTACACGACCCGCAGCGCGACCGGCTTGATGGCCGGGCCGGACAGCCCGCCGTAGGTGTTGCCCAGCAGCGGCCGCCGCCGCGCGCGATCGATGGCCATACCGGACAAGGTGTTGATGGCGCTGATGGCGTCGGCGCCGGCCGCCTCGATGGCCTGGGCGATGGCCCGTACGTCGGCCACGTTGGGCGACAGTTTGACCATCAGCGGCAGGTCCGTCGCGCGGCGCACGGCGGCCGTGACCGCGCCGGCCGCCTCGCGATCGACCGCGAACTGGAGGCCGCCCCGGCCCACGTTGGGGCAGCTGATGTTCAGTTCGATGCCGGCCACGCCGGGCACGCCGTCGAGGCGTCGCACGACGGCCACGTAATCCTCGATCGACTCGCCGGCCACGTTGACGATGACCGGCACCTGCCAGGTCGCCCAGAGCGCCGCGTACCTGTCGACCACGGCGTCCACGCCCGGGTTCTGCAGGCCGATCGAGTTGAGCATGCCGCCCGGCGTCTCGGTCACGCGCGGGGGCAGGTTGCCGACGCGCGCCTTCAGGGTGGTGCCCTTGCAGCAGATGGCGCCCAGGCGCTGCACGTCGACGACGTCGCCGTACTCGATGCCGTAACCGAAGGTGCCGCTGGCCACCAGGATCGGGTTGCGCAGCCGCAGGCCGCCGGCGCGTGAGGGGGCCAGGTCGACGGTCAGGTCGACCGCCTCCCGGGCCAGCGCGGAGGGCCCGCCGGACGCGCCCGCTGCCGGCGCGACCCCTGGTGGCGGCGCGCCGCCCGCTACCGGCGCCGTGACCGGCCGGTTCGCGGCGGCCAGCGCGGGCCGGCGACGCGGTACCGAGTACGGCTCGGCCGCCCGGGCGCGAGCGGGCACGACGCGCCGGCGCGGCTTCATGCCGACGCCTCGTCCCAGGCGATCTCGTCGGCCGCGAAGACCGGCCCCTCGCGGCACACGCGCTGCGGTCCATCGACCCCGAAGACGACGCAGCCCAGGCAGGCGCCCACGGCACAGCCCATGTTCTGCTCCAGCGAGACCTGCAGCCACGCCTTGCGGCGGGCGGCGGCGGTGCCCCGCGCGGCGCCCGTGCGGCGACCGCCGCGCCGACCCAGCCGGGCCACGCCGAGGCGCGCGTCGCGGCCCTGGGCGAGGCGTGCCAGCGCCGCCAGCATCGGCCACGGGCCGCAGGCGAAGGCCTGGTCGGCCCAGGCCTCGTAGGTCGGTACGAGCTCGGTGATGCGACCGGCGTGACCCATCGAGCCGTCGTCGGTGGCCACCACGTATTCGACCTCCGGCGGCAGCAGCGACGAGGGATAGACCTCCGCGGCCGCCCGGGCCCCGAAGAGCAGCGTCACCTGCCGGCCCTGGTCGAGCGCTTCGTCGGCCAGCGCGCGGACGCCGGCCATGCCCAGGCCGCCCGCCACCAGGAGCACGTGCCTCGTCCGTGGATCCACCTCGAACGGCCGTCCCAGCGGGCCGAGCATCTCCACCGGTTCCCCGGGCCGCGCTCGCGCGAGCCACTCCGTGCCCCTGCCGGTGACCCGGAAGTGGATCGTCATCTGCCCGCTGGCGCGATCGAGCGTGTTGATGCTGAAGGGCCGCCGGAGGACGAGGCCCGCATAGTCCGGCGCTCGCACATGGACGAACTGCCCGGCCCGGACGCCACCATCGGCCAGCCACGGAGCGTCATACGTCTGGAGCCACTGGCCGGGCAGGATCGAGCGGGTGGCCACGAGTTCGGTCGTCGCCAGGCGCATGGCCATGGCTATGGGGCGACCGATGCGGCCGGGCGCGTCAGGCGCCGGGCTCGTCCTCGTCGTCCCCGTCGTCGTCATCAGCGGGCGCGACGTCGGGATAGAGCTCGGCCAGGCTGTCGGCCAGGTCGCCGAAGATGTCGGTCGGATCGTAGAACTGGACCAGCTCGTCGGGCGTGTCCAGGCGCCGCCACTCGCCCTCGGCGTCCTCCGGGACGACCTGGCCGCGGAAGACGCCGTCGCCCTCCAGGCGCAGGCGCTCGTCGTCGTCATCGACGATGACCGTGTCGCCGAGCCAGTGGGAATGGGCGCCCACGGCGTCCTGGAACCGCTCGAGCAGGGCCGCCTCCGCCTGCTGGCTGCGTTCCTGGAAAGTGAGGGCCATGTCGTATACGAAGCGCGCCGCCGACGCCTTGTCGGTCGGCTCGCGGACCTCCTCGCCGGTCGCCGCCCAGCGATCCGAGGGATCGGCGTACGGCCCCGACCGGTCCTGGATGGTGACGCCGGCCGCACCGGCCACCTCGTCCGCCCCGGTCGGCTGCTCGCGCATGCCGCCCGCCTCGCGGGCCGCATCGGCGAACGCGGCGTAGACCTCCGCCGGGTTGTACAGCTCGACCAGCTCCGCGGCCGACTCCACGATCTCCGTCTCGGAGACCCACTCGCCCGTCGCCCGGTCCTGGTACCGCGTGCGGGAGCGGAACGTGCCGTCCGGCGCGATCGACAGGTAGTCGGGATCGTCGTCGATCAGGACCAGCCCGCCCATCGCCTTGAGGCGGGCCGCGTTCTGCTTCAGGAAGCCGTCCAGCTGGCGGGTCGCGTCGACGATGAACGAGGTCCGTTCGAGGGTGGCCTGCTCGGCGATCTCGCCCAGCAGATCGGCATTGCTGCTCAAGGATCGCCTCCTAGGGGTGGTATTCGAGATCGCTGCCCATGCGCTCGCGCAGGAACATCGAGTGATGGCGTTCGAACATCCATTCGCCGGCTCGATGGCCGAGCTTGCGGGTCGCCTCGTCCGCCTCCAGGCGGTCGATGGTCGCGTAATCGGGTACGTCCAGCAGGATCACGTTATCGAAGTCCCAGCCGTAGGCCACGTTGTACCAGCCCAGGAACTTGATGCCGAACTTCTCCTCGTAGTCGCGCACCTGGCGCGGAAAGACCTCGCGCATGAAGAACTTGAAGAAGGCGTCACGGCCGCGGCGGACGGAGAAGAAGGTCGCGAGTACGGGCACGGATGGTCGGTCTCCTGGGCGGCGAGTCGGCGTCAGACTGGGTCGGCCGGAGGGCGTCGCGCGCGCCTCATTGTCGCACGCCGCCCTCGTCCGCCCCGTCCTCCGGCGCCGCCGCGTCCTCGAGCTGGCCGACGGTCGGCCGGGCGCCGGACCGCAGCGGCCGGCGGCGCGCGCGGCGGTCGGCCGACACCAGACGCAGCAGGAAGATGACGGTCAGGCTGACGAGCAGCACGAGCACGAGCGAGGACACCAGGAGCAGGCCGGTCAGCCAGATCGGCCAGTGGGCGTTGACGCCGACGGGGATGAGCAGCAGCACCGCGACCAGGACGACGACCTGGGTCCAGAAGCAGCCCAGGCCCGGACCCCGGTCCGCCACCAGCGGCTCGCCCTTGTACAGCGGGCGACCGGGCGGGGTGGCACCGTCGGACACGCCGGACGTCGCCTGCGGCGCGGCGTCCGGACCGGGGGGCTGGTCGGCCTCGCCCGGTAACGCGCCGGGGGTCGCGCCGTCCGCGTCGCGGATCGCGGCCTCGGCGTCGGGGGTGGGGCTGCTCATGGCCCGCCCATCGTAGTCGCGCTCGTTGGGATCGGCCGGGCATGACATCGTCGCCCCACAGCCGAGGGCCCCGTCACCTGCAGGCGGCGTGATAGCGACCCGGGCTCTTCTTCCAGCCCTGGAGCTACCCGGCGGAGGGTCGCCGGGGTTCCCCGGCGGTCCACGGGAGGATCTTGGGCATGCCCCGGTTCGTTGCTTGCTTACTGGGTAGGGCCTATGGATGGCCACGCCCAGCGTCAGGTGCGACGCTCCACGTTCTGCAGGCGTACCGATCCGCGCGCCACCAGGCGACCTTCGGGGTCGGTGATGCGCACGTCCCACAACTGCTGGACGCGACCCTGCTGGACCGGAAGGGCCGTGACGGTCACGCGACCGCGGGTCATCGAGCGCACGAAGTCGGTGCCGTTGTGGACGCCCACCGCCATCTGGCCGCGGTCGAGGACGGCCAGCGTGGCCCCGATGCTGGCGGCGCTCTCCACCGCAGCGGCGTACACGCCCCCGTGCACGAGGCCGTAGGGCTGGTGATGTTCGGGTCCCAGGTCGATGTACCCCTCCACGCGGTCGGCAGCGAGGTGCGTGAAACGAAGGCCGGCCGCGGCCATGAAGGCACTGCCCCGCTCGAGGTCCGGCAGCGGCGGTGGTTGGCCGCCGCTCATCGGGCCTCGTCCCGCGCCCAGGCGTCGTCGAGGTAGGCGAGGCGGCCGCGGGCGACCGTCGCCAGGATGCGTCCCGGCAGCGCTAGGCCGGCCAGCGGCGTGTTGCGGCCGAGCGACCGCAGCGCCGCCGGGTCGACCGTCCAGCTGGCGGCCCGATCGACGATCACCAGGTCGGCGGGTGATCCGACGGCCAGGCTCGGCAGCGGCACCCCGTGGGCCAGGAGGCCCATCGCCCGCAGCGGACCGGTCGTCAGCGCGGTGACGACCGCCGAGAGGTCGGCCAGCCCGGCCGCGACACCGGCGAGCAGCAGGGGCAGGGCTGTCTCGAGGCCGGCGATGCCGGTCGCCGCGTCGCCGAACTCGACCCGCTTGGCGGTCTCGGGATGGGGGGCGTGATCGGTGGCGATGGCGTCCACGGTCCCGTCGGCCAGGCCGGCCCAGAGGGCCAGCGCGTGGTCCGGCGAACGCAGCGGCGGGTTGACGCGGGTGGCGGTGTCGTAGGGCGGAGCCTTCGCCGGCCCGCCCGCCCACGGGGCGTCGGCGGCTGCCCAGGCGAACCGCCGGTCGCCGCCCAGCCAGCCGTCATGGAGCGCCAGGTGGTGCGGCGTCACGTCGCACGTGACGGCCAGGCCGGCCGACCTGGCCAGCCGGATGAGCGCCAGCGCGTCGGCGGTCGACACGTGCGTCAGGTGCAGCCGGGGAGCCGCGCCAGGCGGGGCCTGCCGAGCCACCTCGTCGAGGAGGGCCAGGGCCGTGGCGACGGCCGCCGCCTCCGCCGCGACGGGCCAGCCTTGCAGGCCGAGGATGGTCGCGGCCAGGCCCTCGTGGGCTTCGGCGCCGCGGGTCAGCACGCGCACCTCGGGGTGTTCGACCAGCGGTCGGCCGACCCCGCCGGCATAGGCCAGGGCCTGGCGGAAGAGGGCCGGGTCGTCGACCGGGGCGCCATCGTCGCTGAAGCCGATGGCACCGGCGTCGGCCAGCTCGCCCATCGGCGCCAGTCGCTCACCGGCCCGGCCGGCGGTCGTCGTGCCGTAGGTCAGGAGGCGTACCGGCGAGCCGCTCGCCCGACCGCGCGCCAGGACATCGCGGACGGCCGCGGCGTCGGCGACCGGCGGGTCCGTGTTGGGCATGGCGCAGACGGTGGTGAAGCCGCCGGCCGCCGCCGCGGCGAGGCCGCTCCGGATCGTCTCGGCATCGCCTGCGCCCGGCTCGCGCAGGTGGGCGTGCAGGTCGATCAGGCCGGGCAGGACGATCACGTCGGGGGCGCGCGACGGCCGACGACGCGCCCACGTGAGCTCGGCCACCCGACCGTCCTCGACGAGCAGCGAGCCTGGTCCGGCGCGGCCGCTGGCCGGGTCGATCAACCAGGCATCCTCCACGACCAGGTGACGGCAGCGCGCGCCTTCGATCGCGGCTCGCCCGGCTCCTGCGATCGGCGTCATCGCGGCATGGCCAACAGTTCCAGGACGGCCATGCGCACGGCGATGCCG
>JBIOID010000059.1:0-9349 GCA_044449585.1 Candidatus Limnocylindrales bacterium | reverse complement strand
TGACTACGACGGAGCGGCCGGCCCGAGCAGCGCGATACAGCTGATCTCGATGATGGCCGCGGGCTCCCACAGCTCCGTGACGCCCACAGCCGTCCACGCCGGATAGGGGTCTCGGAGGAACTCCGCCGCGACGGCGAGCGCCACGATCTTCTGCGCGCTGAGGCCGACGTGATACGTCGTCATGGACACGACGTCGGCCCACGTCGCCCCGGCTTCCGCGAGCGTATCGGCGATGTTGGTGAACGTCTGCCGGATCTGCGTGGCCGGGTCCGCCGAGAAGACGTCATCGGCGGTCTCGCCCGTGTGCCCGCCGACGTGCAGCGTGTCGCCGACTCGCACCGCGGCCGGTACGTGCGTCTCCCGGTAGAAAGCGGCCCAATCGGAGGGCACGATGACGTTGCCTGGGCGCGGTCCCTTCCCGAGTGCCATCAACCACCTCCGCTGCGACTGCCACCCGAAGCCCAACGTGCGTACCGCTGCCACGGTACGCCCGGACACCAAGAAGCCCCGCGCAGGGGCATTGGCAGGGGAGACGCCCGTTCAGACCGGGTCTCTCTGCTAGCATTCACGTTCATCGGGGCGTAGCGCAGCCTGGTAGCGCACTTGAATGGGGTTCAAGAGGTCCCGCGTTCGAATCGCGGCGCCCCGACCACTCTCCTGAGCACGAAATAGCCCTCGGGACGGACCAGGGGCCAGGTGATTCCGGCCGTACCACACTCGCCTCGATGAGCAGCATCGCAGTCGCGTGCCGCAGGTCGTGGAACCCATGCTGCTACCCTCGCCGGAGGAGGGAGGCTGGGCGATGGCCGACGAGTCGAGGTATCGCTGTTACGACTGCGGGAACGGCCCGCCTGGGCTGGTGATCGACGAGACCCGCATGGTCGTCGCGCACGCCTGGCCGGCTGACGCGCCCGAGCGTCTCTGCGCGCCGATGCCGGACGGCTGGGGCTGGTGCCCGCGCTGCCTGTGGGCGCAGCCGCTCGATGAGATGGACCCGGCCGAGTATGTCTCGATCTGGCAGGTCGACCTGAACGACCCCGGCGGCGACCGGACACGGGTCGACCCCTCGGACAGCCAGCTGCGGCGCCGGACGGATGAACCCCAGTGGGGCGAGCCCGACCACCTCGGCCGGGTGGCGAGGACCGTACGCGTCGACCCGGACGGCCGCGACGTCGTTGTGTGCCGCGAGGACACCGCCTGCGCCCGCCGGGCACACGAGATCGACGGCGCCCTGGAGCGGTGGGGAACCCTGCACCCCGCCCCGGCTGACTGAGACAGGCGCGCTAACGGCCGCCAGGTAGATCCTCCCGTTCATCCCGACCTCGGGAGCCACCTCACGTGGGGGGCGCTACTCCCCTCGGAATGCCTCCAGGAACCGGACGCGTTTCCCGATGCGCAGGACCGAGTTGGCGTAGATCCGCCCGGCGAGCCAGGTGAGACCACCGACGCTGACCAGCGTAAGGACGATCGCGAGGCCCACCTGCCATGCCGTCACGTCGCCGGTCGCGATGCGGACCGGCATGAGGATCGGCGCAAACGGCGGCAGGATCGAGACGATCGTGGTGAAGGTGCCGGCCGGGTCGAGCACGACGGCGTAGACGAGGACGTAGGAAGCCACCAGGAAGATGGTGATCGGCGCGATGGCGCCCGAAACCTCCTCCTGGCGCGAGACGGTCGCGGCGATCGCGGCGTAGGCGGTGGCGTAGAACCCGAAGCCAAGCGCGAACCAGACCAGGTCCCCCAGGATGGCCGCGCCGCTCACGGCCGGGATGGATACGACGTTCGTCAGGTGCACCAGGACCAGCGTCGCCGCCCCGACGATCGAGAGTTGCAGCACGCCGACCGACCCGATGCCGATGACCTTGCCCGCCAGCAACTGGCTCGGTCGCACCGTGGCGAGCACGATCTCGACGATCCGGGTCGCCTTTTCCTCGACGACACCCTGGGCCACGAAGCTGCCGTAGAGGCCGAGGGACACGTAGAGCAATATCGCGACGAACACGGCGCCGATGATCTTCCCGGTGCGCTCGGGATCGGTAGGCGCAGCCGGCGCGAGGCTCTGGACGTCGACGTGCGTGCCACCGACGGCGGTCGCTATCGCCGCCGGCGCGAGGCCGGCCGCGAGCAGGCGGGCCTCGAGGACGGCCACATCGAGCGCGGACTCGACATCTGACGGGAGCGTCTCCTTGACCACGGCCACCGGAGCGGTCGGCGGCCCGGTCACGAGCACGTCGAGCGTGCCGGCCTCCACCTGCGCGGTACCCGCGGCGGCATCTGCGACCTCGCCCACAGTGACCTGCGTCCCCGCGGCCGCGGCCGACGCCGTGAACGCCGGCTCGAGCGCGGTGGTGGCGCCGGTGAAGGCCACGCGCTCGATGGGCACCGCGCTGCTCTTCCTCGTGATGACCACGGCGATCACGATGCCGATGGCGATGAGCGCGATCATGGCGACCGTCCCGATGCTGAACACGCGCGAGTGCAGGCGGGTGCGGATCTCCCGGCGGGCGACCAGGAAGACGATCGGGCGGCCGCCGGTCACGGTGTCGCCTCCTCCAGCACGGTCCGGAAGATCTCGCCCAGGCTCGGCTCGACGCGGTGGAACTCGTGCACCGGGCCGGTCGCGAGGGCGGCCTGGAGCAGCGCCTGGTCGTCGGTGCCGGGGTCGAGCTCGAACAGCCGGCGCGAGCCGTCGCGGGTCACGCGGGTCGCGCCGTGGATGCCCTCGCCCCAGCCGGTAGCCGCGTTGGGCACGTCGACCCAGCGTCGCTCGGGTGCATCGGCGCGCAGCTCCGCCACGGTGCCATGCGCCACCAGGTGGCCCCGCTCGATGATCGCCACGCGGTCGCACAGCCGTTCGACGAGTTCGAGCTCATGGCTCGAGAAGAGCACCGGCAGGCCGGCGTCGGCCTGCTCGCGCAGGACGCCGCTCATCACGTCGACCGCTACCGGGTCGAGGCTGGAGAAGGGCTCGTCGAGCACGAGCAGGTCCGGCCCGAAGACGAGCGCGGCCGCCAGCTGGACGCGCTGCTGGTTGCCCAGGCTGAGGCTCTGCAGCTCGTCCGTGGCGCGCTCGGCGAGCCCGAACCGGTCGAGCCAGGTCGCGGCCGCCGCCCGTGCCGCAGATGGCGCCATCCCGTGGAGTTCCGCCAGGTAGGCCAACTGGTCGGCCAGGCGCATCTTCGGGTAGAGCCCGCGCTCCTCGGGCATGTAGCCGATCCGCCGGCGAGCCTCGAACGTCAGGGGCGTCCCGCCGAAGCGGACTTCGCCGGCATCAGCCGCCAGGACACCGAGCACGATGCGCATCGCCGTCGTCTTGCCCGCGCCGTTGCGGCCGACGAAGCCGAAGAGCTGTCCGGCGGGCACCGCGAGGGTCAGGTCGTCGACGGCGACCACGTCGCCATACCGCTTCGAGATCCGATCGATCTCGAGGGCTCGCTGCGGCTCCATCCCGAGACGATAGCCGTACCCGGCTGGCGGGGCACGCCCGGACCCGTCCAAGGGGGGCCGAGCCCTCGGCGAAGGCGTGCCGTGTCGGATGACTCCCGTAGGCCTTCAGGTCATCTTGTCGGGCGATGCACCACCCTGCGTAGGGTCATCGCCGCGGCGTCACGGGCCATCGATTCTGCCGGTGTTGCGGCCGGACTATGGGGTGGGGACCTGCCGCGGGGTCGCGCTGACGACCGGGCCGAATGTGTGGAAGCGAAGCTGATCCGATGTGAGCGGGACCGGCGTGGGCGTTGATGTCGGGGCGGCCGGCGTGGCCACCTGGGCGGGCGTGCGGAGCACCAGCGACGGCGACGCCGTGGCCGTCGGGCCCGCGAGGCCGCCCTGCGCCAGGGCGAACGCCACCACGATGAGGGCCGCCACGGCAAAGCCCGCCGCGTACTGCGGCCGGGGCTGCGCGCCGCCCGGATCGGCGTTCATCGCCGCAGCGTACCCCTGCCGTCGAAGACGGCCGTGACGCGTCAGGTGGAGCTAGGGGTCAGCTCGTCCGATGCGCGACTGGGGCCCCTGCGCCAGGGGGGTACGCCTTCCAGCTCGATCTCCAGCGAGAACGACAGGAACGTCCGCACGAGCACGATGACACCTAGCGTGGCTGCGTTGAGCAGCGTCAGGTCGACGGTGATCGTCTGCACGATATCGGCCACGATCAGGATCTCCAGGCCCAGGAGGATCGCCCGGCCCAGGTCGTTGCGCAGCGGGCGATACGCAGACCGGGGGTCGCCGGCCGCGGCCGCCCGCAAGAACGGCACGAACGCGGCCAGGGACCCGAAGGCCAGGATGAACACGCCGACCGTTTCCACGGCCTGGGCGACGACCTCGAAGACATCGCGGGACTGCACGCTGCGCCCTCGTGGCCTAGGGACGACCCGGGAAGGGCGATCTCAACGGTTCATTCCCGGGCCATCATGGCCACCGCCTCGCGCTCGAGGTCGATGTAGGGGTCCCCACTAACGTCGATCGCGACGCGCTTGATGGTGCCGCCGGTGAAGCGGTATGGCGACGACCCGGGGTAGTCGTCGGTGACCGGCTCGCTGCTGTCGCGCCCGACACAAAGACCTTCGCCGGCGAGGCTGAAAGCCCCGGCCTGGGTCTTGATGCGTCCCTCACCCACCTTGGTGTCGCCGTGGTACAGCGAGAGGATGCCGGTGGCCACCCCACGCGGCTCCTCGCCGTCCTTCACGAAAGCGGCGGAGAGGATCAGGTCCTTCCCGGTCGGGATGTCGACCGTGGCCACGACCTTCTGCTCGAACTTGCCGACGAAGCTGTTGACGTAGTGGAGCCGGTCGTCCTTGACGTAGAGGGCGTGGCCGCCGAACCGCGCCCCGTGCGCGAAGAGGACCCCGGAGGCGCCGGCGGCAGGGATGTCGACGAGGGCCCCGATGGCGAAGGATCGGTTCTTCACGTTGACCGCCTGCTGCTCGGGCACCTCGGCCGTGTCGGGGTAGTAGACGTAGCGGTCTCTCGGGCTGGCCAGCAGCGGGCGAGGGGTGAGGATGATCTCGAGCGGTGAGCGGTCGTCGAGCGGGAAGGCACCGTTGGCGCCGGCCTCGGCGAACCACAGGCTCTGGAGCTCACGGAGCCTGGCCGGCTCCTCCTTGGCCAGATCGTGCAGCTCGGAGCGGTCGACCTCCGTGTGGTACAGCTCCCACGTGTCGTCGTTGAAGTCGCTCCAGCCGGCGATGGTGGGGTGCGTCGTGACGGCCTTCCAGCCGTCGTGCCAGATGCCCCGCGAGCCGAGCATCGAGTAGAACTGCGTCTGCCGCGTGGAAGGGGCCGTGGCGTCCAACAGCTCGGCGCGCATGCTGACGCCATCGAATGGGGTCTGTTCGTGCCCCTTGATCCGGTTCGGCGCCTGGACCCCAAGGAGATCCAGGACCGTCGGGACGATGTCGACGGCGTGGTGATACTGGTCCCGGATCTGCCCTGCCGCGGCCTGGTTGGCGGGCCAGCTGATGATGCACGGATCGGCGGTACCGCCGTTGAACTCGTAGCGCTTCCACATCTTGAACGGCGTGTTGAAGGCCATCGCCCAGCCGTTCGGGTAGTGGTTGTACGTCTTGGGGCCGCCCAGCTCCTCGAGCATGGCGAGATTGGTCGCCAGGTCATCGGGGATGCCGTTGAAGAGCAGGTTCTCGTTGACCGATCCGTTGGGCCCGCCCTCGCCACTGGCGCCGTTGTCCGAGACCAGGATCACCAGCGTGTTGTCGCGCTGCCCCGTCTCCTCGAGGTAATCGAGGAGGCGCCCGATCTGATCGTCGGCGTGCGCCAGGAAGCCGGCGAAGACCTCCGCCATGTGCGCGTAGAGGCGCTTCTCCTCCGCCGGCAGCGCATCCCACGGCTTGGTGTAGTCGAGCGGCGGGAACGGCTGGCCCTTGGGGCCCGTGCGCGTCTGCGGTGTGCCGATGGGGTTGAGCGGTGGCAGCTCGGTATCGGGCGGCACGAGGCCCATCGCCTTCTGGCGCGCGAGCGTCTCCTCGCGCATCGCCTCGTAGCCCATGTCGAAGCGGCCCTTGAACTTGTCGATCCACGCCTTGGGCGCATGGTGCGGCGCATGCGCTGCCCCGGGCGCGTAGTAGAGGAAGAACGGCTTGTCGGGCGCGAGGACCTTGGCGTCCTTGATGAACTCGATGGCCTTGTCGGTGATGTCCACGCTGAGGTGATAGCCCTCGGCGGGCGACGTGGGTTGATCGACCGGGTGGTTGTCGTAGATCAGATCGGGGTACCACTGGTTGGTCTCGGCACCGAGGAACCCGTAGAAGCGCTCGAACCCGCGTCCCGACGGCCAGTTGCGGCGCGTCGAGGCGAGGTTCATCTCGACGGTGGGGCAGAGATGCCACTTGCCCACCATGTACGTGTTCCAGCCGAGCTCGCCCAGGATCTCCGGGAGCATCCCGTTCGCGGCCGGGATGGTGCCGCTGGCATTGGGGAAGCCCGACGCGGCCTCCGTGATGCAGGCCATGCTGTTGCGCGTGTGGTTGCGACCGGTCAGGAGGCAGGACCGGGTCGGCGAGCACAGCGCCGTCGTGTGCCACTGCGTGAAGCGCACGCCGGCGGCAGCCACGCGCTCGATGTTGGGAACCTCGATCGGGCCACCGTAGCAGCTCATGGCGGAGAAACCGACATCGTCGAGGACGATGTAGACGACGCTGGGCGCTCCGTCCGGCGCCTTGGGTGGCTCGAACGGTGCCCAGTCCGGGATCGAATCCCGTATGTCGACGTTGACCGTCCCGGTGAAGGGTCTCGTAGCCATCAGGTGTTTGCCTCCGCGCCGTCTGGTCGCCCGTTGCCCGGCATGCCAGGTCCGGCTCCATCCTCCGGCCGATCCGGCCCGAGGTCGTCACCCGACCCGGGTGACGAGGCTCGGCAGGCCGGTCGGGGAAGGCGGGCGGCTACGCTGCGGGGTGGTAGGTGAGCGCGACCACGCCGGTCGGGGAAGGTGACGCGCTCGACCAGCCTCTGGTTACATCGGCAGTGGCGAGAGCAGCTGGAAGTAGTTGCCGTCCGGGTCGGCGAACGTGGCGATCCAGGCATCCGGCGCCTCGCCCGGCTGGTACGGCTCACGGATGACGGTCGCGCCGGCTGCCTTGAACCGGGCGAAGTCGGCCGCGACGTCGGCGCTCTCGATGTTCCAGATGACCCGGCCGGGCTCGCTGTTCCGGCCCTTGACCTGGTCGTGCGGCCCCACGGTGAGGAAGCCCGCGCCGATCTGCCACGCGGTGTACCCGCCCTCCGTCCACCCGGGTGCCCCGAACAGACGGGAGTAGTAGCCGGCCAGGCGCTGCGGATCGTCCGAGCCGATGAGGATGCCGTTGAGGTTCATGGTGCCTCCCGAACCCTGCTTCGATGTGCTCGATGAGCATGACATGGATAGCGCTGGCGTAGGATGGTCCAGCCCAGCCATGAAACGTGTCCTCCTGCTCATCCTGGCGGCCTGCGCGGCGGCCCTTGTGGCCTGGCGCGTGATCCGCTACCCCGACGCCGCGCCGGTCGCCTGGCCGGAGGCGGACGATGGCGACGCGACCGAGTAGACCGCTCGCCGGGCGCGACCTGCTGCGCGAGCAGCTCCTTGTCCTGATCGAAGGCCGTGGGGCGCACATGCCCTTCGACGCCGCGGTCGCGGACTTCCCGGCCGAAGCCATCGACCGGCGGCCGCCCAACGTGACCTACACGTCCTGGCACCTGCTGGAACACCTCCGCCTCACGCAGCGGGACATCCTCGACTACATCCGGGACCGCGCGTACGTCGCGCCGGCGTGGCCGGATGCCTACTGGCCCGCCCCGGACGCCACGGCGACCGCCGAGGAGTTCGCCCGGACCATCGAAGGTTTCCGGGCCGACCGCGAGGCGCTGCGTCAGCTCGTGGCCGATCCGGCCACCGACCTGCTGGCGACCATCCCCGGCACGCCAGGGCACACCATCCTGCGCGAGTCGCGCCTCGTCGGCGACCACAACGCCTACCACCTCGGCGAGTTCGCCGTGCTCCGTCAGGTGATGGGCACCTGGCCGCCCGATCGACGGTCGTAGCCTTTACGCTCGGCGCGCTTGGCCGACCTGATCGCGCGAGGTCTCACTTGGGTCCTGCCCCCACCTACCGCCCGGCCGTCGAGTTGCCACCCATCGCGGGACTGGCGTTCAGACATCTGCGCGTGCCCGACGACTACGCGGCCATGACCGAGATCGCCAACGCGGCCCGGGTAGCCGCGGGCGCGACCTTCATCACCTCGGTCGAGGACATGACGAACTTCTACGCTCATCTATCCAACTGTGACGTGGCTCGAGACGTGGTCACGGTCTGGGTCGACGACGCGCTCATCGGGTACGGTCGGTGCGCCTGGTCCGACCTGCTGACGGGGGGTCGCATCCACGAGCTGATCTGCTTCCTGGACCCGGCCTGGCGGCGTCGAGGCATCGGCGCGGCGATGCTGCGCGCGCTGGAGGCGCGCGTCGCCGAGATCGCCGCGGCCGATCCGGCCGACTCGGCCGCGCTCCAGGTCGCGACAGACGGAGATGACCCCGGGCAGACGGCCCTGTTCGAGGGAGCGGGATACCGGCCGGTGCGCTACGCCTTCACGATGGTGCGGCCGGACCTGTCCGACCAGCATGACGCGCCAATGCCACCCGGCCTGGAGATCCGGGAGGTCCGTCCGGAGCAGCTGCGCGCCATCTGGGAAGCCGATCAGGAGGCGTTCGCGGACCACTGGGGGGCCAGCCAGAGGACGGAGGAGGACTGGGCCGAGTTCCGCAGCCGCCCGAACGTCGACACCACGCTGTGGCGCATCGCGTGGGATGGCGACCAGGTCGCCGGTCAGGTGCGCAGCTTCATCAATGCCGACGAGAACCGCCTCTACGGTCGGCAGCGCGGCTGGGTGGAGCACATCAGCGTGCGGCGCCCATGGCGCCGCCGGGGCCTGGCGCGAGCCCTGATGGCGGCCAGCTTCCCGCTGCTCCGGGCGCGGGGCATGACGGAAGGGGCCCTCCATGTCGACACGGAGAACCTCACCGGCGCGCTGCGCGTCTACGAGAGCATGGGCTTTCGCCAGATCGCCCGCGACACGGTCTACCGCAAGGTGCTGGCGTAGCCGCCGGCCTTAGGTGGCGGGCCTCTCGACCCGCCCGATGATGCCCTTCGGCTCTGGTCGATGAAGGGCAGCGGCGCAGGATACGCACGAAGAGCCGGCTTCGCCGTACGCGACGTCGACGGACAAGCGGAGGATCGCCATGCGCGCCCTCGTCGTGCACCATGACATCGATATGGCCGACCAGGAGACTGACAGCCTGCGCCGTCGGGGGATCGAGGTCGAGCAATGTTGGGGCCCGGAATACACGAGCTGCCCGGTCATGCGCG
>JBIOID010000058.1:0-9394 GCA_044449585.1 Candidatus Limnocylindrales bacterium | reverse complement strand
GTTTCGCGCCGCTCCGTCTCGTCGCCGTCCTCGTGGTCGTCGTGCTCATCACGGGCTCGGTCGCCTACGGCGTCAGCGCGCTGCGCGGCCCGGCCGGCGTCGTGACGGCCAGCGTCGTCGAGGCGGCCGACGCGACGGCCATCCGGGTGGGCCTCACCATCCCGCTCGCCGCCGGGACGGCCCTGCAGGCGGGCGACACGATCGCGGTGGCCCTGCCAGGGCATGCCGTGCTGGCCCTGGGGGCGAGCCGGATCCGGCTGGCCGGCGGCGCTGCCGTCCACCTTGACCGGCTCGATGATCCCGGCGTGACCATCGCCCAGCTGGCCGGTCGCGCCTACACGCGCGTCATCACCGATGATCACCGCCCGTTCCATCTGGTCACAGGCCCCGTGACCTGGACCGCGACGGGCACGGCCTTCGATGTCGATCGCGAGCCGGTGGCCAGCGGCACCGGGGCCGGCCAGGAGCGGGTCACCCTGCTGGCCATCCAGGACGCGGTGACCGCCAGTGGGCCCGGTTTCGAGACGGTCGTACCGCAGGGCGACCAGGCCACCATCTATATCGGCGCTGCGAGTCCCATCGTGGCGCCGGCCCTCGAGGGCATCCCGGCCGCGACCTTGGTCGATCCCTGGCTGCAGGGTGATGGCGCGGCCGACCGGCTGGCCGGCCTGCCCCTGGGCATCCTCGACGGGCACCTCCAGACGGCCCAGGGCTCCGCCAGCCCGACGGCCAGCCCGTTCGCCACACCCTCGCTCGGCCCGACCGATCTGCCGGAGCCGACAGCCCTCGAGACCCCGTCGCCGAGCCCGACCGCGGTGCCCGCGGCCCCGCCCGTCGTAACCCCCGGCCCGGTGCCCACGCCGAAGCCGACGCCGTCGCCCACGCCCGCGCCGACCGTCGGCGTCCTGGCCCTGTCGGCCGCGTCCTGCCCCGGCGGCGTCGTGCTCAGCTGGTCACACGGGGGCACGGGCTTCTATCGGTACGTGACGCTGCGTTCGCCGTACGGTCCCCCACCCGTGCTCTATCCGCCGAACGACCCGTCCATCGCCCAGGTGGCCGGGACGACGAGCAGGACGGCCTCGTCCGCCTACGACGTCCAGGGCGCCGGCAGCGCGTACTGGTACCGCACCCTGGCGCTGGCCCGCGATGGCCAGATCCTCGCGGCCAGCCCGGCGCGCGGCCCGTCGGGCGGCGCGGGCGGCGTGGCGACCATCGACGGGTTCACCGCCACGCCGAACGTCGGCGACCCCAACCAGACCGACTTCTCGTGGACGGCCCTCAGTGGGTGGCCGAGCGCGTGCTTCACCCAGTACGAGATCTTCAGCAGCAAGGGGTGGAGCTCACCGCCGCTCGGGCCGATGACGACGAGCAGCACCGAAGGGCTCCTGGTCACGTGCACCCCGACGGAGACGTTCCAGATCCGGGTCGTGCGCAAGACCTCGCTCGGTCAGCTCGTCATCGCCCAGAGCGCGCCGACCACCTGTAGCTAGCCCGGCGCCCGCGCTCCGGTCGGGCGAGCCCCGGCCGGCCTCGCCTTGCCGGCGGGATGCGTGTCTGCCACAGTGGACGGGTGATCGGCAGTCGGGGGCGCGCGGGGTCGTTCGCGGGCCAGCATGGGCTGGGCCGGGTGCACCACGTGGCGCTCGTGGTGCACGACCTGGATGCCGCGCTCGGCCTCTACCGCGACAAGCTGGGGCTGCCCGTCGAGAAGATCCTGCCCATCCCGCAGGACGGCGTCACGATCGCCTTCCTGCCGGTCGGCGAGAGCAGGATCGAGCTGGTGCAGCCGACCGACCTGACCACCGGCGTAGCGCGCTTCCTGGCCACGAAGGGGGAGGGGTTCCACCACGTCTGCTACGAGGTGCCCGACCTCGCGGCCACCCTGGACCGGTTGATGGTCGACGGCATCGAGGTCATCGACAGCGCACCGCGCCGCGGGGCGGAGGGCCCGGTCGCTTTCCTGCATCCTCGCAGCTGCCTCGGCGTGCTGATCGAGCTGATCGAGGCGCCCTGCGGCTCGACCTGGGGCGCCCTGGGCTACTGAGCGGCGGCTCAGCCAGGCCGGATGCCGGCCTCCATGAGCAGACGCGGGATGTGCGTCGGCGATTCGGCCACGCGGATGCCGGCCGCCTCCAGGGCGGCGACCTTCCCGGCGGCGGTCCCCGCGCCGCCGCTGATGATGGCTCCCGCGTGGCCCATGCGACGACCCGGCGGGGCCGTGCGCCCGGCGATGAACGCGGCCATCGGCTTGGCGCGCAGGTGTTCGGCGGCGAAGGCCGCGGCGCGTTCCTCGGCGTCGCCGCCGATCTCGCCGATGAGCACCACCGCATCGGTCGCCGGATCGTCGCGGAACAGGCCCAGGATGTCCACGAACGACGAGCCCACCAGCGGATCGCCGCCGATGCCGACGCAGGTGCTCTGGCCGATGCCCGCGTCGGTCAGCGCCTGCACCACCTCGTAGGTGAGGGTGCCCGAGCGGCTCACCAGGCCGACCCGCCCGGGCCGATGGATGGAGGCGGGGATGATGCCCACCTTGGCCTGGCCGACCGACGTGGCGCCGGGGCAATTGGGGCCGATGAGGCGGGCCCCCGCGGCGTGCACGACCGGCAGGACCCTGAGCATGTCGAGGGCCGGGATGCGCTCGGTGATGCACAGGATGGTGGCGATGCCGCCGTCGACCGCCTCCAGGATCGCGTCGGGTGCGCCCGGGGCGGGCACGAAGATGAGGCTCGTGTTCGCGCGCGTCTCGCCGATCGCCTGGGCGACCGTGTCGAACACGGGCACCTGCCCGTCGAGGGCCCGCTGACCGCCCTTGCCCGGGGTGACCCCGGCCACGATGGCCGTCCCGTAGGCCAGGCACTGGGCGGCGTGGAAGCCACCCTCGCGGCCCGTGATGCCCTGCACCACGACCCGGCTGTCGGCGTCGATCAGGATGCTCATGCCGCGCCCCGCGCGGCCGCGACGGCCTTCTGGGCCGCCTCGTCGAGCGTGGCCGCGGTCTGGAAGGCGGCCGCCTGCAGGATGGCCGATGCCTCGGCGGCATTGGTGCCCACGATGCGCACGACCATGGGCACGCTGCGCTGCTGGCGGGCACGGGCCTCCACCAGGCCGCGCGCGACCTCGTCGCCGCGGGTGATGCCGCCGAAGATGTTGACCAGGATGGCGCGCACGCCGGGGTCCTCGAGGATGAGGCCCATGGCGGCGGCCACCTGCTCGGCCCGCGCGCCGCCCCCGATATCGAGGAAGTTGGCCGGCCGCCCCCCGTACAGCTTCACCAGGTCCATGGTGGTCATGGCCAGGCCGGCACCATTGACGATGCAGCCGATGTCGCCCTCGAGCTTGATGAAGCTGATGCCCTCCTCCCGGGCGCGGACGTCCGCCGGATCCTCTTCGTCGAGGTCCCGCATCGCCTCGAGGTCGGGGTGGCGGGGCAGGGCCGAGTCGTCGAGCGTCACCTTCGCGTCGAGGCACTCCAGGCTCAGGCGTGGCTGACCAGCGCTGTCGATGCTGCGCACGAGGCCGAGCGGATTGACCTCGACCAGGTCCGCATCGTTGGCCAGCAGGCACGCCACCAGGCCCTTGGCGATGGCCATCGTGGCGCGCAGGTGCGGTCCGCCCAGGCCCAGGCCGAACGCCAGCTGGCGCGCCTGGAAGTCGAGCAGGCCCAGGTGCGGGTGGGCATGGACGCGTAGGATGGCGCCGGGTCGCGCCGCGGCCACGTCCTCGATCTCCACGCCGCCGTCCACCGAGCCCATCACCAGCACCCGCTGGGCGGCCCGGTCGAGCGTGGCGGCCAGGTAGTACTCGTGCGCGATATCGGCCGCCGCGGCCACCAGGACGCGGCGCACGGTGATGCCCTTGATGGTCATGCCCAGGATGGCGCCGGCCGCCGCGCCGGCCTCGTCGGCCGTCGCCGCCAGCTTCACCCCACCGGCCTTGCCGCGTCCGCCCACGAGGACCTGGGCCTTGATGACCACCCGTGCCGCCCCGTCGGCCAGGGCCGCCGCAGCCTGGGCGCGCGCCTCCGGGACGGTGGTCGCCACCTGCCAGGCGGGGACGGGCAAGCCGGCCGCCAGAAGCAGGGACTTGGCGCGGTATTCCTGCAGCTTCATGGGGCCCGGTCAGCATAGCGCTCGTGCCCGGCCGTCGTGCCTTCCCGTTCGCCACGGGACCGGCCGTCCATCGACCGTTCGCGCTACGATGGCCGCGGCCCCTCGTCAGCGGGTGCCGCTCAGCCGTCGCCAGGATCCGGAGGTCGAGGGTTGCTGCTCCGCTACCGCGGTCGGGAGGGGATGGTCGCGTGGGCCTTCCACCGCATCAGCGGTCTGGCCATCTGGCTCTTCGTCGTCATCCACATCATCGACATCTACCTGGCCGGCGACGACCCGGGAGCCTATGACACGATCCTGCAGGTGTACGCCAGCCCGATCGGCCGGGTCGGCGAGGTCCTCCTGGGGGCGGCCCTGCTGTACCACGCGCTGAACGGCCTGCGCATCGTGATCATGGACTTCTGGCCGCGCATGACCCACTACCACCGCCAGATGTGGTGGGCCTCGTGGGTCCTGTTCGTGGGCCTGGGCGTGCCCGGCGCGTTCATCATCCTCAAGCCCATCTTCGTGGCCGGGTGAGGGCGTCCCGATGAGCGTGCGCGTGAACCGACCCCGACCCCAGGGTGGCGGCCTGGAGCTGGCCTCGTGGTACCTCGTGCGGCTGTCCGGGCTGGGCCTGTTCGTGCTGGCGCTGGCCCACTTCAGCATCACCCACTTCCTGTTCGACCCGTCGCACGAGACGGCCGACTTCATCTTCGGCCAGCGCTGGAACGACCTGATCTGGCGGGTGCTCGATTGGTCCCTGCTGATGCTGGTCATCTTCCACAGCTTCCTGGGCGTGCGCACCGTGGTCGGCGACTACGTCAAGGGCAGCGCGCGCACGGCGCTCATGTCCGGCCTGTACCTGCTGGCCCTCCTGCTCTTCGTGTTGGGCACGATCGTGGTGGTGGGCCTGCCCGCGCAGATCCTGGCCGCCGGCTGAGATGGAGCCCCTGACCCGGCGCCGGGAGCCGCTCCACCATCTCTTCCAGGCGGTCATCGTGGGCGCCGGTGGCGCCGGCCTGTGGGCCGCCCTGGAGCTGGCTCGGGCGGGCGTCCGGACGGCCGTCCTGACCAAGCTCTATCCCACCCGATCCCACACCGGCGCCGCCCAGGGCGGCGTCTGCGCGGCGCTGGGCAACCAGGAAGAGGACCACTGGGAATGGCACATGTACGACACGGTCAAGGGCGGCGACTACCTGGTCGACCAGGATGCCGCCGAGGTCCTCGCCCAGGAGGCCATCGAGCGTGTCATCGAGCTCGAGCACATGGGCCTGCCGTTCAACCGCACGCCGGACGGACGCATCGATCAGCGTCGCTTCGGCGGTCACACGCGCAACTTCGGCGAGGGCCCCGTGCGCCGCGCCTGCTACGCCGCCGACCGCACCGGCCACATGATCCTGCAGACGCTCTACCAGCAGTGCATCAAGGCGGGCGTGCTCTTCTTCGACGAGTACCACGTGGTGCAGCTGCTGGGCTCACCCCAGGCCGGCACGCAGGGCGTCGTCGCCTACCGCATCGCCGACGGCGAGCTGCACATCTTCCGGGCGGCCGCGGTGCTCTTCGCCACGGGCGGCTTCGGGCGCCTGTTCCGGGTCACCTCCAACGCCCACACGCTGACCGGCGACGGCGTGGCGCTGGCCTACCGCGCGGGCGTGCCGCTCCAGGACATGGAGTTCTACCAGTTCCACCCGACGGGCATCGTCGGCCTCGGCATCCTGCTGTCCGAGGCGGCTCGCGGGGAGGGCGCCTACCTGCTCAACGACAAGGGCGAACGGTTCATGGAGACCTACGCGCCGACGCTCAAGGAGCTGGCCCCACGCGACATGGTGAGCCGCTCGATCATGCTCGAGATCCGCGCGGGGCGGGGCATCGGGGGCAAGGACTACGTGTACCTCGACGTGCGCCACCTGGGGCGGGCGGTGATCGAGGAGAAGCTGCCCGACATCACCGATTTCGCGCGCATCTACCAGGGGGTCGAGCCGCTGACCGAGCCGGTGCCCATCCAGCCCACGGCTCACTACGCGATGGGCGGCATCCCGACCGACATCCACGGGCGGGTCGTGATCGACGCCGCTAACACGATCATGGCCGGCTTCTACGCCGCCGGCGAGTGCGCCTGCGTCAGCGTCCATGGCGCCAATCGGCTGGGCACCAACTCCCTGGTCGACCTGCTCGTCTACGGCCACCGGGCTGGGCGCGCCATGGTCGCCGACCTCCGCGCCGCGGCCATCCCGGAGGTGGCGCCGGGCGCTCACGAGGGAGTCGCCGCGGAACTCGAGACGCTGCGGGGCCGGCGCGAGGGGGAGAACCCGGCCCACATCCGGCGTGAGCTGGCGGCCGCGATGATGGACGACTGCGGCGTCTTCCGCAGCGATGCGGGCCTGCGCAAGCTGGCGGTCAAGGTGCGCCAGCTCCAGGAACGTTTCGCGCGCGTCCGCGTCCAGGACCAGGGCCTCGTCTTCAACACCGACCTGCTCGAGGCGCACGAGGTGGGCTACCTGCTCGACTGTGCCGAGGCGACCGTACAGTCGGCTCTCGCGCGCACCGAGAGCCGCGGCGCCCATTTCCGCGAGGACCATCCCGAACGCGACGACGCGACCTGGCTCAAACATACGCTGGCCACGCAGGCCGTGGGCGGGCCTCGTCTGACCTACAAGCCGGTCACCATCACCCGCTTCCAGCCCAAGCCACGCACCTACTGAGCCGGGGAGAGTCATGCAGGTCGACGTGCGCATCCTCCGCTACGACCCGGAGCAGGACAGCAAGCCTCACTGGGAGGCCTACGTGGTGCAGGCCGAGCCGATCGACCGCGTGCTCGACCTGCTGCACACGATCAAGTGGGAGCAGGACGGCAGCCTGACCTTCCGCCGCTCGTGCGCCCACGGCGTGTGCGGCTCGGACGCGATGCTGGTCAACGGCCGCAACCGGCTGGCCTGCCGCATCCGCGTTGACCAGCTGGGCAAGCGCATCAGCGTCGCGCCGCTGCCCGGCCTGCCGGTGATCAAGGACCTGGTCGTGGACATGGACGGGTTCTTCGCCAAGTACCGCAGCGTCCAGCCCTTCCTCGTCACGGACGGCCCCGAGCCGGAGCGCGAGCGGCGCCAATCGCCCGCCCAGCGGGCCCGCTACGACGACACCACCAAGTGCATCCTGTGCGCCGCCTGCACCAGCTCCTGCCCGTCGTTCTGGGCCCAGCCGGGCTACGTCGGACCGGCCGCCATCGTCAACGCCCATCGTTTCATCTTCGACTCGCGCGACGAGGGGGCGGAGGAGCGCCTCGAGATCCTGGCCGACCGCGACGGCGTGTGGCGCTGCCGGACGATCTTCAACTGCACCGATGCCTGCCCGCGCGGCATCAACGTCACGCAGGCCATCCTGGAGGTCTCGGCCGCGATCGTCGAGCGGCACGTCTGACGGTGGTCGCGGAGCGGCCGCTGCACCTGGTCATCCGGACCGACGGCGCCGCCCGGGGCAATCCCGGTCCGGCCTCGTGCGGGGCGGTGCTCATCGACGCGGCACGGCCCGACGCGCTCGACCCGGACGCGCCGCCCCTCGTGGTCATCGCGCGGGCGCTGGGCGTGCGCACCAACAACGTGGCCGAGTACGCCGGTCTTGTGCTGGCCCTGCGCACGGCCGCCCGCCTGGGCGCCCGAGAGGTCGACCTGCGCCTGGACTCCAAGCTCATCGTCGAGCAGCTCAACGGCCGATGGCGCGTCAAGGACCAGAAGCTCAAGAGGCTGTTCGACGAGGCGGCCCGCATCCTGGCTGGGTTCCACCGCTGGAGCGCGGTGCACGAGCCACGGGCCCGCAATCACGCGGCCGACGCGTTGGCCAACCTCGCCCTGGACGACCCGGCGGCCGCCGCCCGCGTGATGGCCGAGGTGGCCCGCCGGTCCGGCCTGGCCGCGCCGCTGGACGAAGGCGTCACGGGCGCGTAGCATGCCGCGGCCAGCGAGGCGACCGGACGGTCGCGCGCCGGCCGGGCGACCGGGCGGTGCGAGGAAAGTCCGAGCTCCACGACGCAGGGTAGCGGGTAACTCCCGTCCGCCGCGAGGCGAGGACCAGTGCCACAGAGACGAGTCGTCGCCGCGGCGTGAGCCGGGGCGACGGGTGAAACGGGCAAACTCTACCCGGAGCAAGGCCAAATAGGAGGGCGCAACCGTGGCTTCGGCCGCGGGGAACGGCGCGTCGCCGAGCCCTCGGGTCGGCCGCTCAAGGCGGCGGGTGACCGCCGACCGTAGATGGATGACCGTCCCCGTGGCGCGAGCCCGGGACAGAACTCGGCTTACAGGCCGCCTCGCTGGCGCCTCGCCCGGTCAGTCCTCGTCGGGCCGGAAGATATGGCCCGCGCTGCACGCGTCGCAGATCGGTCGCGCCGAGGCCAGGTCGCCCAGCGGCAGCGAGATGGTGCGATCGGGGTACAGGCATTCGACGTCGTAGATCGGCTCGGGTCGCCGTTGCACCGCGATCAGGCGGCGGTAGGTGCACCGACGCAGATGACGCTCGGGACCGGTGTCCACGAGGGCCTCCGGCTGGTGCAGGATCCTGAGCAACGCCACGCTTCCCATCCTCGACCGAAGGGTGGCGGTCACGGCCGTGCCCGTCAGCACCTCAGGCCGGGCAGCCTAGCATCGGCCACGGGTGGTGAGCAAGCGCACCAGAAGTACGCCGGGTCGGTGGGACCGGGCAACCGGAAGGACAGGGTGCGCATGCTAGACTCGGCCGACCCGAACGCACATGGAGGGGTGGTGAGCGACCTCGTTCCCGTGACCCCGGTGCGTTCCTCGCAGCGCGCCGTACAGGATGTGCTGGCGAGCCTTCCCGGACGGTCATCCGACCCCGTCGTCTGCCCATTCCTGCGGCGCGTCACGGAGGACGGATTGCTGGCGCCGGGCGCCACGCCGGCCGAGGCGCATCGCTGCGCCGCGCTGACGGCGCCCCTGGCGCCCTCGCTGATGCAGCAGGAGGTGATGTGCCTGGTCGCGGGCCATGAAAGCTGTCCGCGGTTCCGACAGGGCACGGCAGCCATCGGCCTTGGCCTCGGCATCGCGCCGTCACGGGTCCGCCTGCCGGGAGCGATCCAGCTGGTCGTGGCGGCGGCGGTCGTGATCCTGCTCGGTGCCATCGGCCTGATGCTGCTGGGCGGGGGCAGCCTGCTCGGCACCTCCGGCGGAGCCGGCTCGACCGGGTCCCAGGTGGCCCTCGCCTCGACGCCAGGCCCGTCGCCCTCGCCCGCACCGACGACTGCGACCGCCGCGCCTTCGCCGGCGGCGTCTGGCTGGCGACGGTGGACAGCCCTGCCC
>JBIOID010000057.1:0-9405 GCA_044449585.1 Candidatus Limnocylindrales bacterium | reverse complement strand
GCTCCCCTCCCCACGCGTCGACGGTGACCGGCCGGGCACCACCGCCGCGGGCACGGCGCCCGCCGCGTCGGCCTCGCGCAGCCGATCGCCGGGCGCCAGCGGCGCCTCTCCCCGCAGCGGCGGCAGGCGCTCGACCAGGGAACGGAACTCGTACTCGCGGAAGAGACGCATGACCTCGGCGCGGTCGTAGTCACCGGGTGCCGAGGCCGCCAGGTCAAGCGTCACCGGCAGATCGCGCTGGATGGTCACCAGGGACCGCGAGGCGAGCACCTGCTCTCGATGCTCCAGCAGCTTGAGGCGCAGCTTCTCCGGCTGGATCCGGTCCGCATCGGCGAAGAGCGTGTCGAGGTCAGCGAAGTCCTGCAGCAGCTTGGCGGCCGTCTTGTCGCCCACGCCCGGCACGCCCGGGATGTTGTCGGTCGTGTCGCCCTTGAGGGCCTTGAAATCGATCATCTGGCCGGGCGTCAGGCCGTAGCGCTCGAAGACCGTCTGGGGGCCGTAGGTGACCGTCTGCTGCACGCCGCCGCGAGTGGTCATGACGTGTGTCTGCTCGGTCACCAGCTGGAGCATGTCCAGGTCGCCCGAGACGATCGTGGTGACGAGTCCGGCCGCTTCCGCCTGGCGCGTCAGCGTGCCGATCAGGTCGTCCGCCTCGAAGCCCTGCAGCTCGTAGATCGGGATGCGGAAGGCCTGGATCAGCTCGCGCACCCGCGGGAATTGCTCGCGCAGGTCATCCGGCATCGGTCGTCGGGTGGCCTTGTAGGCGCGGAACTGTTCGTGGCGGAAGGTCGGCCCGGCCAGGTCGAAACAGGCGATGACATGGTCCGGATGGACGTCCTGGTAGCCGCGCAGGACGATGCTCCAGAAGCCGAAGATGGCGTTGACGAGGAGGCCGTGGCTGGTCGTCAGCGGGGTGTTGAAGAGGGCGAAATAGGCCCGATAGATCAGGCCGTTGGCGTCCAGCAACATGAGCCGATCCACCGGCCGAGTGTACCCGCTCGACCGGTCGTTCCCGCCCGGCCTATGGCAGTGGCGACGGCCGTCGACGGGCCACCAGGAGACCGCCCACGCCGAGGGCGAAGACGGCGCCGCCGGCGATGATGACCAGCGTCCAGATGTCCGGACCACCGGGTCCCGCGGCGACGGGCGTCCCGGGCGGGATGCCGCCGGCCGTGTGATCGCCCGACCCGCTGTTCTTGGGCAGGCCGAGGGCGCCGGCCGGCCCGGCCGTCGCCTGGGGTACCCCGGCCGAGTGATCGGCGCCCGGAGGGCTCGGTGCCGTCACGGGCACGGGCAGCGACTGATCGACCGCGCCGGCACCGGCGTTCGGCGGTGGCGGGGCTGAAGGCGCCGCCGAAGCGGCCGGAGCCTCCGCCGCCCGCTCCCCGGACGTGTCCGTCACCGGGCTGCCGACGTTGCTCAGTGCCGATGAGGCGCTGCCGCCGACCCGGGGCAGCACGGCGCCGCTGACGGCCAACAGCAGCCCGATCGCGCACAGCGCGGTGGCCAGTGGTCGCAAGGCGGGACCGGCCAGCCCGGCCGTCAGGCGCTCGAGCCACGATGGCCCGTGATGGGCGGCGACCTCCGCCGGGGTGAGGCGGAAATCGCGCGTTCGGTGCGGCGCCGGGAGATCCGCGCGCAGCGCCGTCGACACGGCCAGCAGGTCGGTCTGCAGCGCGCGACAGGCCGCACAACCGGCGAGCCGGTCGGCCAGGGCCGTCGTCTCGGCCGCCGTCAGCGGGTCGCCGGCGGTCGACCGGGCGATGAGCAACGGATCGTGGCCGGCGTGGTCCGGCGAGGGGCCTGCCGCGCGAGCAGTCATAGACACCTGACGCCCTCAGCCACGAAACAGTTCCATGTCATCGGCCAGATGGTCGCGCAGGGCGAGCCGTCCTCGATGGATGCGTGACTTGACGGTGCCCAGCGAGACGCCGGTGATGGTCGCGATCTCCGGGTAGTCGAAGCCTTCCACGTCGTACAGGACGATGGCCCGCCGCTGCTCGTCGGTGATCCGCAGGAGGGCCGACGCCAGCACCCGGCCCCGGGCTCGCCGGGCGACCTCGAGTTCGGGATCGCTGCCCGGGCCGGCCGGTGGCTGCCACGCCTCGTCCTCCCACTCCGGGTAGGGGTCGACCGGACGGCGCTGGCGTCGCCGCAGGATGTCGGTCGCCGCGTTGAGCGCGATCCGGGCCAGCCAGCCGCGGACGGCACCGCCGCGGTAGCTGCGGACGTGGCGAAAGGCGTGCAGGAAGGCGTCCTGGACGGCGTCGGCGGCCGTCTCCCGGTCGCCGACGACGCGTGCCACCAGGGCAAAGAGGAAGTCCTGGTACGACGTCACGATCTGGTTGAAGGCGTCCAGGTCGCCGCCCGCGGCGCGCGCCATGAGCGCCTCGTCGCGGGCCTGGGCTGCCTCGCGCGCGCTGGGCGCAGCCGCTTCGTCGCCGCCAACCTCGTCCACTTGCGCGGCACGTCCTCCTGTCGGCGGTCCCCGGGCGCGGCGAGTCTAGCATCGCCTCCGTCTACACTCTGGCCGGGCCCGGGTGGTGGAATGGCAGACACAGCAGACTCAAAATCTGCCGCTCGCAAGGGCGTGCGAGTTCGACTCTCGCCCCGGGCACCAGGCGCGGAACGGGCTGTGGCATCGTCTGCGCAACCCGTGGGAGTGGCCGGAGATCAGCGTCATGCGACCGACCGTCGGCGTACCTGAGCGTTGACCCGGGGGTGATCGCGGAGCTCGAACCCGACGTGACCACGTGCTGGGACTACGCGGATGACGCGATGACGCCGCCGTCGGAGCCGCGCCCCTGAGCTCCGGCTTCGACGAAGGCCCGGCTCGCGATCCGTCCCGCCGGGTTCTTAGCCGGAACGACACCGGGCCCTAACCGCCAGCCGCTACCGTGATGGATGACCCGGTGCGATACCCCTCTCGCGCCGGGGGAGTCCCTGGCAGCCGGCCCGCGCCCCGCGCGACAGCCCGCCGCAGGGCCCGTACGACTAGAACGCCGCGACACGCATCGTGTCCGCGCCTTGCCCCGGCCCGGGGCGTCCCGTCAGGAGCAAGACCCTGTCCGATCCCGTCGCCGACCTGCGCGCCATCCTCGCCGCCGGCATCACCGAGCTGGACGGCTTCCCCGAGTCGCAGCACCTGCTGCGCGAGAAGGGCGCGATCGTGCTGGATCACATCGCCGGTCGGCCGGAACGGATCGCCGACATGATCCATGCGGCGCGTTACGAACCGACCGTGCAGCCGGTGCCCGATCCCGTGTGGCTGGCGTTCATGATCCTGGACCTCCTGCTCGGCGGTCTCGGGGCACCCGATGGCGGGTGGTGGCCCGGGTCGACGCCGCTCATGCCACCCGTCCGGAGCGTCACGCTCGATGACCTGCGCCGCACGTGGCGAGAATGGCCGGAGGCGGATCGCTAGCGGCGCGTGAGGCTACACGGCGGATCTGGCGCCCCGAATCACACACGATCCTGGTGGCACGCCGGCCGGCCAGGACGTACGGTGACGCAGGCCCGGCGCGATCCCCCCTTGCTGCCGGGCCACCTTTTCGATCGAACCACCGACCGACCCGTCGCCGTAAGCGCTACGATCGGCCGCGATGCCCGATCAGGACGAGCAAGCTCAGGCGATGGCGCTCGCGCGCTCGATGCTGCGGCCCATCCGCGCCGCAGCCGAGGCGCTGGAAGGAGAGGACCTCGAGCCCGCGTGCGCAGCGGTGGATGCGGCGAGCGTCGGCTTCCCCAGCACCTGGGAGACGCTCGAGGAGATCACCGATCACCTGTGGGAGACCCGCATGGCGTGCGAGGCGTGGCGTGCCGACCCTACACCCGAGCTGGCGACGGCCGTGGAGGAGCAGATCCGGGCACTCCAGGGTTTCGCCGAAGCGTTGGACGAGTCGTCTACCTGACCATGCAGGCGACCGCCGTCAGGATGAGTCCGGTCACGGGAGGGCCCCCAGCACCAGGGTCGCCGCGAGCTCGAGCTGGCCGTCCGAGGGCGCCGTCCCACCGAGATACACGACATCGAAGTAGGTGACGCCTTCTCGGACGTAGATGCCCCCGGTATTGGCCGTCCCGCTGGGCGCGCGCGCGATGACGGCTTGATCGGCGAAGGGCGTTCCATCCGTCGGGTTCGGTACATTCGTTGGGTTGAACCCGTGGATCGCCGCCTGTGACTCGGCCCACGCACTCTCTGCATCCGAGACCGAGGACGCGACGAGCACCTGCACGGTCACGCTGGCGTGCGCCGACGCGTTCTGCCACACGCATTCGACGGCGCCCTGGTTCATGGCGTGTGAAACGCCCGGGCCGTAGGTGACGCCGTTGACCGCGGAGGCCTGCGCGTCGGTGAGCAGCTTGCAGGGGTCGATCGCCGTCGGGATGCCCGGGCTGCCCGAACTGAGCGCCTCGCTGGCCGTCGGCGTCGGGGTGGCCGCCGGCGTGGGCGCGGCGGTGGGCGTGGACGCGCTGCTGGGGGTCGTGGTCTGACCCGTCACCGGGGTGGGGGTCGTCGTGGAGCTGCACGCGCCGAGCACGAGGATCAGCGCACATGCGGCAACCAGGGATCGTGACCGATTCATCGAGGCGTCTCCTGCTGCGCCGGGGACCTTGGGACCGTCCGGTCGATGGTGCGATCGTGGCGACCCGCCTCGCCACGCCCGCATCCTACCGCCCCCTACGGCCTCGTGCGACCTCATCAGGCCGGGATGGGCGATGCGGCCTTCGGCTGGAGGACCGCCAGGGCGTTGCCGCTCGGGTCGATGAACCAGGCCGCCCAGGCGAAGCCCATGTCGGCGATGCCCTCGGCGTCCGTCTTGGGGTCTGGTGCGTCATAAGCCTCGATGCGGATCCCGCGCGCTCGCAGATCGACCAGCGCCGCGTGGATGTCGGGCACGCGCCAGGCGAGTTGCGTCTGCGTGTCGGCGGTCCCCGTGGTACTCAGCGTGACGGCCAACTGCGAGCCGTTGCCACATCGGAAGATGATCCGTTCCTCGTCCTGGCGCAGGATCTCCAGCCCGAGCCGGTCGTGGTAGAAGGCCCGACTCGTGGCCAGGTCCCTGGACAGCAGGATCGGGAACACCAGGTGGTCACCAAGCATGAGCGCCTCCGTCGTGCGTCAGGATGAGCGTTCCGGCCGCGGCCTGTGACCCGTCCCGAGCCACCCGGCATTTCACCCATCCCGGGGGCTCATCCTATCCCGGTCAGCGAGCCCGTCAGGCTGGCAGCAGCTCCAGGCGCACCAGTCCAGGACCCAGGCCGCGCTCCAGATCGCGCAGCAGTTCGCCGTCATACGCCACGCCGCGGCGCAGCTGCATGGCCTGTGATCCACCATGTGCGGCCGGGATGTGGACCACCAGCGGTGTCTCGCCGGGGTGTTCGTGGACGATGGCGCGCAGCGCCTCGAACCCGCGCCCGACGCTCTCGACCGCCGTGACGTTGAAGCGGACGTGCAGGGCTTGGTCGACGCGGGGCGATGCCGCGCGCGTCGGGGCCTCCGCGGCGGCCACGAGGCCACGCCGTGCCTCCTCCGGCATCGGCGGCTCGTCCATCTCCGGTCCGAGCCCGGCCAGGCTGGCTGGTTCCGGCAGCTCGTCAGCCGGCAGGGGCGGGCCGTCGTCGAACGTGGGGGACGCGTCCTCGCGTGCGGTCTCGGCCTCGTCGGCCGATGCCGTCGCCACGGGCCGCGCGGGCTGGCCCAGGCGCCAGGCCAGCTCGCCCCTGATGCCGCCACCACGCAGCGGCGACACCCATGGGATGCGTCGCGTCGCCGGCGTCGCGGTGGCCCCCGCGACCGCCATCACGGGCACGCCGTGGCTGACTGGGCCGCGGCCATTGGCGGGTCCCCGGCCGGTGCCGCGCCCACGGTCCTGGGCGGCGACCACCCGTCCGAACGCGTCCTCGCCCATCGCCTGCGCGTCCTGCCAGTCCCACACCGCGTCGGCCAGCAGCACGGCCGACTCGCCCTTGTGGTCGACCCGCCCGGCCACGATCACGATCGCCTCGCTGCGCCACGCCGCGCCGGTCTGCTCCAGGACCTTGGGGAAGACGACGACCTCCAGGCTGCCCTGCAGATCCTCCAGGGTGACCACGCCCATCGTCGCCTTGGCCTTGGTGACCACCGTTCGCACCCCGGTGACGATGCCGCCCACCACGACGCGCTGCTGATCGAGCTCCTCGCCCAACTCGCCGCTGTACGCGGTCACGTAGCGCCCCAGCGCCTCGGCGATCTCCCCCAAAGGGTGGTCCGAGAGGTACAGGCCGAGCAGCTCCTTCTCCCAGCGGAGTCGTTCGCGCAAGGGCGCTTCCGTGCGCAGCGGCAGGGGCTTCTCGAGGCCCACGGCATCGACCGCCACGTCGAAGAGCGACGTCTGGCCGGTGAGGCGGTCGCGCTGCGTCGCCTGGCCGGCCGCCAGTCCGTCGTCGAGCGCATCGAGCAGCTGTGCCGGATGCCCGAGGCGCTCCAGCGCGCCGACCTTGATGAGCGACTCGAGGACCCGGCGGTTGACCAACCGCAGGTCGATCCGCGCGCACAGGTCGGCCAGCGAGCGGAAGTCGCCGCCGGCCGCCCGCGCGGCGATGATCGATTCGATGGCGCCCTGGCCGACGTTCTTGACCGCCTGCAGCCCGAACCGGATGGCCTCCCCTTCGACCGTGAAGTCCAGGTCCGACCGCTCCACGTCCGGCGGCAGGACCTCGATGCCGAGACGCCGACACTCGGCGATGGCCGCCGCGACCCGCTCGGCCGTGTCGCGCACGGCGGTGAGCACGCTGGCCATGTACTCGACCGTGTAGTTGGCCTTGAGGTAGGCCGTCTGGTACGCGATCAGGCCGTAGCAGGTGGCGTGGGCCTTGTTGAAGCCGTAGCGTTCGAAGGGCTCAAAGGCCTTGAAGACGGCGTCGATGACGGCGGGCGACACGCCGCGCTCCGCGGCACGCGTCACGAAGCGCTCCTTCTGGGCCCGTAGCACCGACGACTTCTTCTTGCGGATGGCGTAGCCCAGCGTGTCCGCCTCCGGGCCGGTGAAACCACCCAGCGCCCGCGCGGCGGACATGATGTCCTCCTGGTAGACGAAGATGCCGTACGTCTTCTCCAGGTAGGGCTCGAGGAGCGGGTGGAGGTAGGTCACCGGCTCCTGGCCGTGCTTGCGCCGGATGTAGGCCGGGATGTTGTCCATCGGCCCCGGGCGGTACAGAGCGACCATGGCCGCCAGGTCGAGCACCGATGTGGGGCGCAGGTCCTTGACGTAGCGGCGCATGCCCGG
The DNA here is from genome assembly GCA_044449585.1 of Candidatus Limnocylindrales bacterium. Taxonomy (GTDB): domain Bacteria; phylum Chloroflexota; class Limnocylindria; order Limnocylindrales; family CSP1-4; genus DASPUH01. The sequence goes on along the minus strand of JBIOID010000057.1, from coordinate 2,140 downwards.
CGACTCCAGCTGGAACACGCCGGTCGTCTCGCCCGAGGCCAGGAGTTCGAACGTGCGCCGGTCGTCGAGCGGGATGTGCTCGAGGTCGATGCGCTCGCCGCGTTCCTGGGCGATCAGGTCAACCGCCTGGCGCAGGATGGTCAGGTTGCTGAGGCCCAGGAAGTCGAACTTGAGGAGGCCCAGCGCCTCGACCCCGTGCATCTCGATCTGGGTCATCAGCGCGTCCGAGTTGGTGGCCCGCTGGAGCGGCATCAGGTCGGTCAGTGGCTCCCGGCTGATGACCACGCCGGCGGCATGGGTGGAGGCATTGCGCGCGACCCCCTCGACCTGCTTGGCCAGGCCGATGAGCCGGTCGACGCGCGGGTCGGCGTCGACCTGGGCGCGGAGGTCGGGCGACGTCTCGAGCGCCTCGTCCAGCTTGATGCCCAGCTGGTTCGGCACGGCCTTGGCGATGCGATCGACCTCGCCGTAGCCGAATCCCAGCACACGACCCACATCCCGGATGGCCGCCCGGGCCAACATCGTGCCGAAGGTGATGATCTGGGCCACGTGGTCGGCGCCGTACTTGCGGGTGACGTAGAGGATGACCTCGTCCCGCCGGCTGTCCTCGAAATCCATGTCGATGTCGGGCATCGTCACCCGGTCGGGGTTGAGGAACCGCTCGAACGGCAGGTCGTACTTGATCGGATCGACCGGGGTGATGCCCAGCGTGTAGGTCACGATCGAGCCCGGGGCGCTGCCGCGGCAGGTCGTCGCGATGCCCTGCTCGCGGGCGAAGCGCGTGAAATCGGCCACGATCAGGAAGTAGCCCGCGTAGCCCATCGTCAGGATGACGCCCAGCTCGTATTCCAGGCGCTCGTGGAGCTCGGGCGTGACGGTCCCGTAGCGTTCGGTCAGGCCGCGCTCGCACTCGGTGCGCAACCAGCTCTCGACCGTGTGGCCCTCCGGCACCGGGAAGTGCGGGATGCGCAGCTGCCCCAGCGGCAGCGTCACGTCGCACATCTCCGCCACCCGCCGCGTGTTGCTGACGGCATCGGGCACGCCCTCGAAGAGGGCCGCCATCTCGGCCGCCGACTTGAGGTAGAACTCCTGGCTCTCGAAGCGCATGCGGTTGGGCGTGTCGAGGTTGGAGGCCGTGCCGATGCACAACAGCACGTCGTGCGCCTCCGCCTGCGCACGGTGCACGTAGTGCAGGTCGTTCGTGCCCACGAGTGGGAGGCCGACCTCCGGTCCCAGGCGGAGGAGCTGCTCGGTCAGGCGCCGCTGCTCGGGCAGCCCGTGGTCCTGCACCTCGAGAAAGAAATTGCCGGGGCCCAGGATGTCGCGGTACTCGCCAGCGAGGTTGCGCGCCAGCTCCCAGTCGTCGACCTCCAGGGCGCGCGGGATCTCACCGTTCAGGCAGGCCGAGAGCCCCACCAGGCCGGCGGCGTGCTGCGCGAGGTACGCACGATCGATGCGCGGCTTGTAGTAGTAGCCGTCGAGGTGCGCGTCCGTGACGATCCGGCACAGGTTCTGGTAACCGGTCCAGTCGCGCGCCAGGAGGATCAGGTGGTAGGGCTGGGCGTCGGCCTTTCCTTCGCGGTCGGCCATCGACCGCCGCGCCACGTACGTCTCCACGCCGATGAGCGGCTTGATGTCCCGCGCCCGGCACGCCTGGTAGAAGGCGACCGCCCCGTACAGCGCGCCGTGATCGGTGATGGCCAGGCTGTCGAAGCCCTGTGCGCTGGCCTGGCCGACGAGTTCGTCGATGCGCCCCAGACCATCGAGCAGGCTGAACTCCGTGTGGACGTGGAGGTGGGTGAAGTCATTTGGGGCGATGGTCGTCACAGGAGATCAATGGTAGCCCGGCGACCGGGCGCCCTTCATGCGCTGAACGTTTCCCGCTGACCCTACCCTCATGCTCGATAGACCACGGTCTCTCGACCGCGGCGAATCGGCGGAGACGGATGGACCGAGACCTCGTCGAGCGGGCACGCTCGGGCGACCAGGCGGCATTCGCGGATCTGGTGCACCAGGCCAGCGACACGCTGTTCGGGATCGCTCGCCGCATCCTGCGCGACCCCGGCCTCGCCGAGGACGCCCTGCAGGACGCCCTCGTGACCATGTGGCGGAAGCTGCCGCATCTGCGGGAGCCGGACCG
>JBIOID010000056.1:0-9481 GCA_044449585.1 Candidatus Limnocylindrales bacterium | reverse complement strand
CGTCGCGCCGGTCACCAACGCCGTGCGGCGCGTCGTGCGCGCCTGGGAGGCGGAGCTGGAGCGGACCGACGATGACGCGCTCGCGGCGGGGGCCGCCCGGCGCGAAGCCGATGCCATCGCCGGTGAGGCGGCGCAGGCGATGACCGATCTGGTGGCCGTCGGCGTCGCCGCCCTCGCACAGCCGGAGGGCCGCCCGTTGGTGATCATGACCCACGACTCGACCGGCGCGCTGGCGGGCGGCCTGGTGGGTGGCGCGCTGGGCGTCGTGCTGGCGATCGCGGCGGGTGGGCGACCGGTCCACGTATGGCTGCTGGAGACGCATCCCGGTGGCGCCGGCGCCCGACTGGCGGCCTGGGAGCTGGCCGCCGCCGGCGTGCCGACGACCGTGGTGGCCGATGGGTCCGCCGCCTGGCTGTTGGGCCACGCCACGGTCGACGCCGTGCTGGTCGGGGCGGACCGCGTGGCAGCCGACGGGGCCACGACGGCGGTCATCGGCACGCTCGGCCTGGCGGAACTGGCGCACCGCCATGCCGTCCCGCTATGGGTGGTGACGCCGCTCGTGGCCGTCGACCCGGCGGTGGCGGACGCGGCCGCCTCCGCGGTCGAGTCGGAACGATACGCCGACATCGGGGTGGCGCTCGTGGCGCGCGAGGCCATCGAGAGCGGCGTCGAGGCCCGCGGACCGCTCCAGGACGTGACGCCGCCCGAGCTCATCGCCGGCGTGGTCACCGAGGCGGGGGTCCTGCGACCGCCGTTCGGGCCCGCCCTGGCGGCCGTGTCGCCCGCCGCGGTGTCGCCCGCGTCATCACCCGACGCCCCGGCTGCCGCGTGATGGCCGCCGTCGCGCGCGGCCGATCACGAGAGGCGAGCCGCATCGAGGCGCGCTCGACCACCGACCGGATCCTGCTGCGCGCCTTCCTGGAGCGCGACCGGCTCTACGCCGCGTACGCCATCTGCGACCTCGACGAGCGCGAGTTCGCCAAGACGCGCTGGGGCGTGGCCATCGAGGACGACCGACCGCTCGCGGTGGCCCTCGAGTACAACGGCCTCTCGCCCCAGCCCCTGTTCGTGATGGGCGAGCCGGACGGTGTGGAGGCGCTGCTGCGTGACGTCGTGCGCCCGAGGGCGGCCTACCTGGCCTGCCTGCCGGCGCACGTGACGGCCGCCAGCCAGAGCTACCGGCTCCAGCCCGGGCCCCAGATGGTGCGCATGTGGGTCGACCGCGCCAGTTTCCGGGCGGCGCCCGGCGCGACGGCGCGCCTGCTGCCGGCCGAGATCAACGATCTCAACCGCCTGTACGACCTCGGTTTCACGTCCTGGTTGCCGGCCGAGGCGGTCGCCCAGGGGGTGTACCACGGCATCCGCATGGGCGGGCGCCTGGTCGCGGCCGCCGGCACGCACGTGATCAGCCCCGAGGCGCGCCTGGCGGCGGTGGGCAACGTGATGACCCACCGTGACTACCGCAACCGCGGCCTGGCCAAGATGGTCACCGGCGCGGTCACCCAGGAGCTGCTCCGGACCTGCGACCAGGTGGTGCTCAATGTGCGCGCGGATAACCCGCCCGCGCTGGCCGCCTACCGGGCCCTCGGCTACCGCGAGCACGTGCGCTTCGAGGAGCGGCTGGCGCACCGCCGCGGCTCTGGCTGGGATAGCATCGTGACGCCCTTCCGTCGCCTCTTCCTCGCCCGCAAGGAGTCCTGAGTGGCCCGTGCCCTGCCGCATGCCCACGACGTGGTCGACCTCGGCCTGTCCGCCGAGGGTGTCCGGCGTATCGAATGGGCGGAGCGCGAGATGCCCGTGCTGCGCCTCATCCGTGAGCGGTTCGAGCGGGAGCAGCCCCTGGCCGGCGTGCGCGTGGCGGCCTGCCTGCACGTGACCACGGAGACAGCCAACCTGGTGCGCACGCTTCGGGCGGGCGGCGCGGAGATCGTGCTGGCCGCCTCGAACCCCCTGTCGACCAAGGACGACGTGGCGGCGGCGCTGGTGTACGAGTACGGCATCGGCACCTTCGCCCGCCGCGGCGAGGACCGCGCCACGTACTACGCCCATCTCAACGCTGTCGCGGACACGCATCCACAGGTGACCATGGACGATGGCTGCGACCTCGTCTCGCTGCTCCACCAGGAGCGCCGGGCACAGGTGGCCGATGTATGGGCCGGCACGGAGGAGACGACGACCGGCGTGATCCGCCTGCGCGCGATGGCCGCCGACGGCGCACTCGGTTTCCCGGTGGTGGCCGTCAACGAGGCGCTCACCAAGCACATGTTCGACAACCGCTACGGCACGGGCCAGTCGACCGTCGACGGGATCCTGCGCGCCACCAACCTGCTGCTCGCCGGCCGCCGGGTGGTCATCGCCGGGTACGGCTGGGTGGGCAAGGGCATCGCCCGCCGCATGGCCGGCATGGGGGCCCACGTGGCCATCGTGGAGATCGACCCGGTCCCCGCCCTGGAGGCCCTCATGGATGGCTTCGAGGTGCTCACGGCCGCCCAGGCGGCCCCCTGGGGCGAGGTGTTCGTGACCGCCACCGGCAACATCAACGTCTTCCGCCGCGAGCACTTCGTGGCCATGCGCGACGGGGCGCTGCTGGCCAACAGCGGTCACTTCGACGCCGAGCTGGACCTGCCCGCCCTGCGCCAGCTGGCGGAGGGCCACGTGCGCGAGGTGCGGGAGAACGTCCAGGAGTTCGACCTGGGGCCCAAGAAGATCCATCTCATCGCGGAGGGTCGGTTGGTCAACCTGGGGGCCGCCGAGGGCCACCCAGCGGCGGTCATGGATATGAGCTTCGCCAACCAGGCCCTCAGCGCCGAGTGGGTGGTCGGCCACCACGCGGAGCTCGAGCACCGTGTCTACGACGTGCCCACGGGCATCGATCGCGAGGTCGCGCGCCTCAAGCTGGCCGCCCTGGGCATCGAGCTGGACGCCATGACGCCGGAGCAGCAGCACTACATCTCGTCCTGGCAGAGCGGCACCTAGTTTGGCTGGTGCGCGCCGGCGGCCGAGCGTCGCCCCATACGGCAGCTGGTCGTCGCCCCTCTCGCCCGAACTGTTGGCGGGCGGGCGCCGGTTCCCGACCTATCCGCGGTTCGACGAGGACGACGTCTGGTGGGAGGAGCCGCGACCGGCCGAGGGCGGCCGGCAGGTGGTGCTGCGACGGCAGGCGGATGGCTCGGTCGGGGAGGTCGTGCCGGCCGGGGTCGACGTGCGCACCATGGTCCACGAGTACGGCGGCGCGGCGTGGGCGGCCGCCGCGGGCACGCTCTACTACAGCGATGTGCGCGACGGTCGCCTCTATCGCGTCCGCAGCGGTGGCGAGCCGACCCCGCTGACCGAACCGGGCCCCCTGCGCTACGCGGACATCGAGGTCGATGCCGCCCGGGGTCGGCTGATCTGCGTCTGCGAGGACCATCGCGTGGAAGGTTCGGAGGCGGTCGACCGGCTGGTCACCGTCGCGCTCGGGGGCGCGGTCCCGGCCGTGCCCGAGTCGCTCGTGGAAGGGGCCGATTTCTATGCCGCGCCGCGCCTCTCGCCCGATGGCCGCCAGCTGGCCTGGTTGAGCTGGGACCACCCCAACATGCCGTGGGATGGCACGACGCTCTGGGTCGGCGACCTGGACGCCGCCGGCCGGCTGACCGACCTCCGCAGCGTGGCGGGGGGCCCGGACGAGTGGATCGCGCAGCCGCGCTGGTCGCCCGCCGGCGAGCTGCATTTCGTGGGCGAGGCGACCGGCTGGATGAACCTCTACCGGCTGCGCCGCGGGGTCCCCCAGCCCGTGCTGCCCATGGCCGCCGAGTTCGCGCGCCCCGACTGGATCCTTGGCCTCGCGACCTACGCTTTCGTGGGGCAGGGCGAGGTGCTGGCGGTGGGTCGAGCCGACGGGCGCGATCGGGTGTGGCGCGTGTCGGCCAGCGGCGTTGCGGCGGAGGTGTCCCTGCCGTTCGATGAGATCGACTTCGTGGCCGGGCGCGGCGATCGGGCGCTCCTGACCGCCGATGGGCCCGCCGACGCCGGCGGCCTCGTCGAGCTGGCGCTGTCGTCCGGTCGCCGGTCATGGGTGGCCCGCAGCATGGACGAGGAGCTCGAGGCGGGCGTCATCTCCGCGCCCCGGTCGATCACCTACCCGACGACCGATGGCGCGGTCGCCCACGCCCTCTTCTACCCACCGCGCAACGATGCGTTCATGGGCCCGGCGGACAGCCGGCCGCCCCTCATCGTGACCAGCCACGGCGGACCCACGGCATCGGCCGGCGCGGGCCTGCGTCTGAGCGTCCAGTACTTCACCAGCCGCGGCATGGCCGTGGTCGACGTGGATTACCGGGGCAGCACGGGCTACGGCCGGGCCTACCGCCAGGCGCTCGAGGGCCAGTGGGGCGTATACGACATGGATGACTGCGCCGCCGCCGCGGCCCACCTCGTCGCGGAAGGTCTCGTCGATGGGGACCGGCTCGCCATCCGCGGCGGCAGCGCCAGCGGCTACACGACCCTCTGCGCCCTGACCTTCCGCGACGACTTCCGGGCCGGCGTGAGCTACTTCGGGATCGGTGACCTGGAGACGTTCGCGCATGACACGCACAAGTTCGAATCGCGCTACCTGGAGCGCATGGTCGGGCCGTACCCGGCCGACCGCGCGCTGTACCAGGCGCGTTCGCCGATCCACTTCCTCGATCGGCTGAACTGTCCGCTGCTCATCCTGCAGGGGCTCGACGACCACATCGTGCCGCCCAGCCAGGCGGAGCAGATGGTCGCGGCGCTGCGGGCCAACGGCCTGCCTCATGCCTACCTGGCGTTCGCGGGCGAGGGCCATGGCTTCCGGCGCGCAGAGCATGTCCGGCGCGCGACCGAGGCGGAGCTGAGCTTCTACGGCCAGGTCTTCGGCTTCCACCCGGCGGACGCCCTGCCGCCCCTGGAACTGGCGCGTCCGGGCACCACCTGACCGTCGGCCCGGCCGATCGCGTGCTACCCTCCCACCGACCTGCACCCCTGGGAGCGCCATGACCAGCATCGTCGACGACGCGAGCTACCTGTTCACCTCGGAATCGGTCACCGAGGGTCATCCGGACAAGCTCTGCGACCAGGTCAGCGACGCCATCCTGGACGCCATCCTGCGCGACGATCCGGATGCCCGCGTGGCCTGCGAGACGGCTACCACGACCGGCCTTGTCATGGTCCTCGGCGAGATCAGCACGACGACCTACGTGGAATTCCAGACCATCGTGCGCGAGACGATTCGCGAGATCGGCTATACGGACGCCCGCTACGGGTTCGACTACCGCACGTGCGGCACGCTGGTCAGCGTCCACGAGCAGTCGCCCGACATCGGCCGGGGTGTCGACGAGGCGTTCGAGACCCGTGGGCGAGGCGACGTGCGCGACCAGGGCGCCGGCGACCAGGGCATGATGTTCGGGTTCGCCTGCCGCGAGACGCCGGAGCTGATGCCGCTGCCGATCGCCCTGGCCCACCGCCTGGCCCGCCGCCTCGCGGAGGTGCGCAAGGACGGCTCGTTGCCCTACCTGCGCCCGGACGGCAAGACCCAGGTGACCGTCGAGTACGACCACGGCCGACCCAAGGCGGTGCGCACGATCGTCATCGCCGCCCAGCACGACGAAGAGGTGGCCGCCGACCGTCTGCGCGACGACCTGATCGAGCTGGTCATCAACAAGGTCATCCCGCGCCAGCTGCGGCGCGTGGATCCGACCATCCACGTCAACGCCACCGGCCGCTTCGTGATCGGCGGGCCGATGGGCGATGCAGGCCTGACCGGGCGCAAGATCATCTGCGACACGTACGGTGGCATGGCCCGCCATGGCGGCGGCGCCTTCAGCGGCAAGGACCCGTCCAAGGTCGATCGATCGGCCGCCTACGCCGCCCGCTGGGTGGCCAAGAACGTGGTCGCCGCCGGGCTGGCCGATCGCTTCGAGCTCGAGCTTGCCTACGCCATCGGGGTCGCCCGTCCGTTGTCGATGTCGATCGAGACATTCGGCACCGGCAAGGCGTCCGACGAGCGCATCCTCGGCCTCATCGAGCAGCACTTCGACCTGCGCCCGCGCGCGGTCATCGAGCGGCTCGATCTGCGCCGGCCGATCTTCCGCCAGACGGCCGCCTATGGCCATTTCGGCCGACCCGAGCTTGACCTGCCCTGGGAGCGCACCGACCTCGCGGCCGCGCTGGCCGAGGACGCCGGCCTCCGGATGCCCGAGCCGGTGGCGCTGGCCTGACCCGGCGCCGACCGCGTTTCGAGCGGCGGCACGGTGGGCCCGGCGTATCCGCCCGTCGCCCAGCGCGGGACGACGACAGGTCGGCATGACCCTTGCCGTCCGGGCACCCTCGGGGTCCCCGGGGGCAGACATCGGCGCCACCCATAGAATCGGGCCGTGTACATCGTGATCCTGGCCGGCGGCGGCGGGACGAGGCTGTGGCCGCTGAGCACGCCGGAGCGGCCCAAGCCATTCCTCCCGTTGCTGGCCGACGGGGCGAGCCTGTACCAGCGCACGATCGCCCGCCTTGATGGGCCCGAGCTGGGCGCATTCGACGCGACCCGCGATCTCTACGTCATCGTGGACGGCCGATTCGGCGAGCTGGCGCGCGCCCAGGGCCGCGCGCTTGCGCCGGGCCTGCCTGACGACCACATCCTGGCCGAGCCGACCGGTCGTAACACGGCCGCAGCGATCGCGTTGGCCACGGCGGCCATCCAACGAGGCGATGACGAGGTCATGGTCGTGCTGCCGGCCGACCATCTGATCAGGGCCGACGAGGGCATGTTTCGCGGTGTCCTCGCCGACGCCGAGCGCGAGCTGGCGCGGGACTTCCCGGGCATCCCCGAGGCCCTCGTGACGCTCGGCGTGCGACCGGACGGCCCGGCCACGGAGTACGGCTACCTGCAGCCGGACGTCACCCGGCTGGTGCACCGGAGGTTGGACGCGTACCCCCTGCGCGCCTTCATCGAGAAGCCGGACCGCGCCCACGCCGAGGGGCTGGTCAGGCAGCCCGGCGTCGCCTGGAACGCCGGCATGTTCCTGTGGCAGAAGCGAGCGATCCGCCTGGCGCTGGAGACGTATCCCAAGGCGCAGCCGATCTGGGCGACCGTGGAGGAAGGCCGTCGCTTGCGTGATCTGGCGGGTGCCTACCGACGGCTCGAGCCACTGGCGATATCCATCGACTACGCGGTCATGGAGCCGGCGGCCGCCGCCGGGCAGGTCGTGATGGGCGTCCTGGACGTGCCCTGGAGCGACCTCGGCAGCTGGCGGGCCCTCCTGGGCGCGCTGGGAGCCCCCGATGTCGAGGGCCACGTGGTGCAGCCCGGAGAGGCCCTCGAACTCGGTCCACGTGACCTGCTCGTCGACCGCGCGGGCTGGCCGGCCGCCGGCACGCTCCGGCTGCATCGTGGCCCGGCTACGATGGGGCCCTTCGACCGACCGACCGCGTGGCTCCGTGATGCAGTCCGCCACGAGCAGGTCGTGACCGACCTGCTGGCCCGTGCCCAGAGCCAAGGAGGACCGACCGCGTGACCACCGCCCCGCTCGCGCCCGACGCGCCGACACGCATCGTCTTCGGCACGGACGGCTGGCGCGCCCGCGTGGCCGACGAGTTCACCTTCGTCAACGTGCGGCGGTGCGCCGACGGCGTGGCGCGCTACGTGGTCGAGCAGGGGGCGCAGGCCAAGGGCGTTGTCATCGCCTACGATCGCCGCTTCGCCAGCGAACACTTCGCCGCCGCGGCAGCCGAGGTGCTGCTGGCCCATGACATCCCGGTGGCCTACGCCGTGCACGCCGTACCCACGCAGATGTCCAGCTACGAGGTCGTCGAGCGGGGCGCCGCGGCCGGCATCGTCATCACCGCCAGCCACAACCCCTGGACCGACAACGGCTTCAAGGTCAAGTCGCCCAGCGGCGCGGCGGCCGGCCCGGAGATCCTGGCCGTGCTTGAACGGGCCATCGCGGAGAACGGCGGCCGGGCCATCGAGACGCGCCCGTTCGCCGACGCGGAGGCGGCCGGCCTCGTCGAGCGATACGACCCGTACCCCGGCTACGAGCACTATCTGCGGCGCACCATCGATCTGGACGCCCTGAAGGCGGCCGACTACCACGTGTTGGTCGACCCGATGTGGGGCGCCGGGGCCGGCTGGATCAGCCGGCTGCTGGCCGGGGGGCGCATCCGGGTCACGGAGCTCCATCAGGAGCGCAACCCGTACTTCGGCGGCGTCAATCCCGAGCCGATCCGGCCCAACATCGACGAGGCCCTGGCGCTCCTGGCCGGCGGCGGCTATGACCTTGGCCTGCTGCTCGACGGCGATGCCGATCGCGCCGGCGCCGCCGATGAGCGGGGCACCTTCATCCACCAGCTGGAGGTGACCGGCCTCCTGATGTACGAGCTGGCGGAGTATCGAGGCCTGCGCGAGCCCGTGGTCGTCAGCGTCAACAACACGTCCATGGCGGCGCGCCTTGGCGAGCACTACGGCATCCCGACCTACGAGACATCGGTCGGGTTCAAGTACATCGGGCCGCGGATGATCGAGACCGGCGCGATGCTGGGGGCCGAGGAGTCGGGCGGCTACGGCTTCGGCATGCACCTGCCCGAGCGCGACGGCATCTACGCCGACCTGATGTTGCTGGACTTGTTCCTCAAGGAGCGGGCGGCCGGCCGGACGTCGGCGTCGGAGGCCCTGGCTCACTTCCACGCGCTGGCCGGGCCGTCGTTCTACCGGCGCATCGACGTGCACGTCGCCCGGGACGCGTACCCGGCGCTGAAGGACCGGCTGCTGGTGGAGCTGCGTGATCACGGGCCGCAGCAGCTCGACGGGCAGCCGGTGACCAGCACGGTGCCGCTGTCCACCGGCGACGGCTTCAAGTTCTTGACCGGCGACGGGGCCTGGCTGCTGGTGCGCTTCAGCGGCACGGAGCCGCTGATCCGGGTCTACACGGAGGCCGGTTCGGCGGCTCAGCGGGACGCCCTGGTGACGGCCGGCGAGCGGCTCGTGCGCGGCGCATGAGCGACGGCCGCGATGCCGGCGCGGCCGGGGAGGGGATCCTCGATCGGGCGGCGGACCGGGCGGCCATCGACGCGGCCGACATGGGCGGCCAGGTGGCGACCATCCCGGACCAGCTGCGCGACGGGTGGGCGCGCACGCGCCGGCTGACCTTGCCGGCGGCCTACCGGGCGACACGCGGCGTGGCCGTCCTGGGCATGGGCGGCTCGGCCATCGGCGGCGACCTGGTCCATGACATCTTCGCCGACCGGTTGACCGTCCCGCTCGAGACCGTTCGTGGCTATGAGCTGCCGGCCTGGGTCGGGCCGGAGACGCTGGTCATCGCCGCGTCGTACAGCGGCGCGACCGAGGAGACGATCAGCGCCCTCGGGGCGGCGCTCCGTCGGCGCTGCCCGGTCATCGTGGTCACCACCGGCGGGCCGCTGCGAGAGGTGGCGCAACGGGCCGAGCTGCCGCACGTCGTCTTCCCGGGCGGCGGCCAGCCGCGGGCCGCCATCG
>JBIOID010000055.1:0-9759 GCA_044449585.1 Candidatus Limnocylindrales bacterium | reverse complement strand
GTCGTAGATGGCTGGACCGTCGCTCCTGAAATCGTAGGAGGGCGTCGTGAACAGGAAGCCCGGCGCAGCGGACGCCGTGGCGGGGGTCGAGACGGACATGACCTGGGGGGCCAGGTCCCCGCGCGAGCGGAAGAGCGATCGCGCGACCGGTGGGATCGATGGTGCCGGACTGCCCAGGGTGGGTGTCGGCGTGGGGCCAGCGCCGCGCGCGCCCACGCGGCCCAGGAACATCTCATCGGCTGCCACGCCGACCGCGAACGCGCCCGCCACCCCGGCCGCGGCCACCTGCAGGAAGCGGCGCCGTGACCACGCACCTGCCACGGCGGCGATCGTACCGTGCGTCTCTGAGGGCTGTCTGAAAGCCGGCCATGAGGGCGCCGTCGTATCCTGCCGACCATGCCGGCCTCCTCCTCGCGCCCGCCTGCCGCCCTGCGCGCATCGGCCCTCCGGGAGCAGCTCGAGGAGGCGAATCGGCGCTACTACGTCGACGACGCACCGACCCTCACCGACGCGGAGTACGACGCGCTCCTGCGCGAGCTCCAGGGCCTCGAGGCGGCCCACCCCGACCTGGTCACGCCCGACAGTCCGACCCAGCGGGTGGGAGCCGCGCCGAGCGTCACGTTCGCCGAGGTCGAGCACCGCAGCCCCATGCTCAGCCTGGCCAACGCCTTCGGGCACGATGAGTTGCGCACGTTCGATGGGCGGGTGCGCAAGGGCCTGGGCCTCCCGGCGGCCCCCGAACCGGCGCCCGAACTGCGCTACGTCTGCGAGCTGAAGATCGACGGCCTGAGCGTCAGCCTGCGCTACGAACGGGGGCGGCTCGTGCGCGCAGCGACGCGCGGCGACGGCCTGACCGGCGAGGACGTGACAGCCAACGTGCGCACCGTCGCGGCCGTCCCGGCGCGGCTCGCCGAGCCAGTGGACCTGGAGGCGCGGGGTGAGGTCTTCATGCCCAGGGCCGAGTTCGCGCGCATCAACGCCGAGCGCGAGGAGCAGGGGCTGCCGCGCTACGCCAACCCGCGCAACAGCGGCGCGGGATCGCTGCGCCAGCTCGATCCCGCGGTCACGGCCAGCCGCAAGCTCGCCGCCTGGGCCTACATCCTGATCGAGGAGGGATCGGCCGGCCGCGGCTCGACGCCGGTGGCCGCGCAGAGCGCCGCGCTGGAGCGCCTCGCGGCCCTGGGCTTCCCCGTCGAGAGCCACCACGAAGCGAACCTCGACATCGAGGGCGCGATCGCGTTCACCGAACGCTGGCGCGAGGCGCGCCACGAGCTGCCCTTCGAGACGGACGGCGTGGTGGTCAAGGTCGACCGGTACGACCAGCAGGCGCGCCTCGGTATGGTGGCGCGTGCGCCGCGCTGGGCGATCGCCTTCAAGTTCCCGCCCGAACAGGTGGTCACGCAGGTCGAGGACATCGTCGCGTACGTGGGACGGACCGGCACGCTGACCCCGGTCGCCCACATGACGCCGGTCGTCGTCGCCGGCTCCACGGTGGCCCGGGCGACGCTGCACAACCTCGACGAGGTGCGCCGCCTCGACGTGCGCGTCGGCGACTGGGTCGTGCTGCAGAAGGCCGGCGACGTGATCCCGGAGGTGGTGCAGAGTCTGCCCGATCGCCGCACGGGGGACGAGGTCGAGTGGCAGATGCCGACGACCTGTCCGGTGTGCCACGCCGAGGTGGTGCGCGACGAGGGTGAGGTGCGCTACCACTGCAGCAACCCGTTCTGCCCGGCGCAGGTGGCGCAGGGCATGGGCCACTTCGCCGGCCGCGGCGGGATGGACATCGAAGGCGCCGGGTGGAAGGTCCTGGTCCAGCTCCTGGAGCGTGGCCTGGTGAAGGAGCCGGCCGACCTCTACCGCCTGACGATCGACGACGTGCTGTCGCTGGAGCGCTACGCGCAGAAGAGCGCGGAGAACCTCATGGCCGCCATCGAGCGGTCCCGCACGCGACCCCTGTGGCGCATCCTCAACGCGCTCGGTATCCGCCACGTGGGCAGCCAGACGGCCATCGACCTGGCCGACTGGGCCGCCACCACCTGGCCGCCCGCGGAGGGCGGGTCGGACGCGGCCTGGACCCGGCGGGTCACGGCTGAGCTCGTGGCCCTGCCCGACGAGCGCTTCGAGGAGGTGCCCGGCATCGGCCACGTGGTGGCCCAGAGCATCGCCGGCTTCTTCCGCGACGAGATCACCGCACCGCTCCTGCCGCGCCTCGTCGCCGCCGGCGTGACCGCGACCCGGCCAATCGCGCCGCCGCCAGGCGCCGCCGGTGCCGAGTCCGGGCCGCTGGCCGGCAGGACGCTGGTCGTGACGGGCACCCTGACCGGGTTCGACCGACCGGGCGCGGAGGCCGCGATCCGGGCCGCGGGCGGGCATGCCGCGAACTCGGTCAGCGGCAAGACGGACTTCCTGGTGGCGGGGGAGAACGCCGGTTCCAAGCTGGTCAGGGCGGAGGAACTCGGGGTGCCGGTCCTGGACGAGGCGGCCTTCGTGCGCCTGCTCGCCGGCGAGGCGCCCTGATCCGGTCCGAGGGCCTAGCCGACTGCAGGCGCCTCGGGCCCCTCAGGACCGATGACGTCCGGCTCCTCCGCCGCGAGGCTGCCCCATTCATGGGCCGCGCCGGCCGGCGAGGCGGGCCCTCGGTAGGGCGGCAGGTCGGTCCGCGGCGTGTGCATGTCGTGCACGGTGCCCGGATCGCCCAGGTCGAGCAGGCGTACCGGAGAGGGCAGGGCGGCCAGCACCTCCTCGAGCGTCCCATCCGCCGGGCGGTCGCCCGAGGCGGGCAGCGACCCGACGGGTACCAGCACGGGCCAACCGGCCGCGCCGTCATAGGCCGGCCGCAGCACCGACCGGGCCACGACCCCGTGGGCCTCGATGAGGGACGTGAGGGTCTCGGGGTCAACCCAGGCATAGGCCGTCGGCCAGACCATGACGGCATCGGTCTCCGAGACAGCGCGGACGGCGGCCTCGATCGCGCCGGCCAGCGCCGCCGGCGCGTCGCCCGGCCCGGGCTGCACGAGCGTCGCCGGGGCGCCGGCCAGGGCGGCCGCCACGTCGCCGGCGGGATCGGCCACCGCGACCACGACCGGGACGGCCCCACCCGCCCAGGCCGCGTCGACGAGGCGGCGGACGAGGGGACGGCCGTCGATCCGGGTGAGCGCCTCCTCCGCGGAGGCGGCCAAGAGCAGGGCGGCCACGGTCATCGCCGCGATGCTAGCAGTCGGGCGGTGGGAGCAAACACCGTTGGCCGCCGGGGTCGGCCGGGTGGCTGTGGCCGTCGGCCGCCGCCACCGACGCGCGGTTGGCCGTTGGCCGTCGACGCAGTACCGCCGGCCATCGGGCATCGACACGGTCGCGCGGTTTGCATCCAGCGGTCACAGCGACGGAGCGACGGACGCATCTCCGCCCGCCTTTGCGGCTGCGGCAACAGATGACGGAGGACGAGCGGCTCCTCCGCCGTCCTGATCACCCGATGCAACGAACGACGGACGTGGCAGGCCTGCTCCGTCGTTGCCGCCGCCGGACGCAAAGGGGCGGCGGCGGGTGTTGCCGCCGCCGGACGCAAAGGGGCGGCGGCGGGTGGGTCCGCCGTCCGACACCAAAGCGGCAGCAGCGGGGGGCAGCCGGTGGGGCCCCCATCGATGCGTGGCCCGGCCGCCCCCGGCCGTCGCCCGTGGCCGCCGGCGGCCACCCGGCGGCGCCTGTGCGACAATCGAGCCTCCCCATGACCACTCCATCCGTTCCGTCCGCCGCTGCCCGCGCCACCCGTGCCGACGTGCGCGACGTGGCCATCGTGGCCCACGTCGATCACGGCAAGACGACGCTCGTGGACGCGATGCTGCGCCAGACCGGTGCGTTCCGGGCCAACCAGGCGGTCGTCGACCGGGTGCTCGACTCGGGCGACCTGGAGCGCGAGAAGGGCATCACGATCCTGGCCAAGCAGACGGCCGTGGAGTACGACGGCATCCACCTCAACATCGTCGACACGCCCGGTCACGCCGACTTCGGCGGCGAGGTCGAGCGCTCCCTGAACCTGGTCGACTCCGTGTTGCTCCTGGTCGACGCGGCGGAGGGGCCGCTGCCGCAGACGCGCTACGTGCTGCAGAAGGCGATGGCACGGCGCCTGCCCGTGGTCGTGGCCGTCAACAAGATCGATCGTGGCGACGCGCGCCCGGCGGAGGTGCTGGACGCCATCTATGAGTTGTTCATGGACCTCGGCGCGGACGCCCACCAGATCGATTTCCCGATCGTGTATACCAACGCCAGGGCCGGCACGGCCACGCTCGACCTGGCCCAGCCGGGGCGCGACCTGCGCCCGCTGCTCGACCTGCTGGTCGATCACACGCCGGCCCCGACCTATGAGCCCGACCATCCCCTGCAGCTGCTGGTGACCAACCTGTCGGCCAACGACTACGTCGGGCGCATGGCCGTCGGACGGGTGTGGAACGGCACCATCCACATGGGCCAGCGGGTGGTCATCGTGCGCGAGGACGCGGCCGCGCCCGACGGCACGGTCGAGCCGGGCCGTTCCGTGACGCTCACCGGGACGGTCACCAGCCTGACCACCGCGCGCGGCATCGAGCGGGTCGACATCGAGACGGCCCGACCAGGCGACATCGTGGCCGTGGCCGGCCTGCCCGAGGTGACCATCGGCGACACGCTCACCGACCCGGCCGACCCGCGGCCGCTGGCGCGCCTGGAGGTGGACGAGCCGACGCTGGCCATGACGTTCGGCGTCAGCACCTCGCCGCTGGCGGGCCGCGAGGGCCGCTTCGTCACCAGCCGCCAGATCAAGGCGCGCCTGGACCGCGAGGTGCTGGGCAACGTGGCCATCGAGGTCGCCGCGACCGAGTCGGCCGACACGTTCGAGGTGCGCGGCCGGGGTGAGCTGCAACTGGCCGTGCTCATCGAGCAGATGCGGCGCGAGGGCTACGAGCTCCAGGTGTCCCGCCCGGAGGTCATCCTGCACGAGGTCGACGGCGCCATCCGCGAGCCCTACGAGCGCATCACGATCGACATGCCGCCCGACTTCATCGGCCTCGTGCAGCAGGCGCTGGCCGCGCGCCAGGGCCGCCTGGAGCAGCTGAGCAGCGACGCCGACGGCCGGGTGCGCCTGGAGTACGTCATCCCGGTGCGCGGCCTGGTCGGGTACCGCGGCCAGCTACTGACCGAGACACGCGGCACCGCCCTGCTGCACCAGATCGGGGAGGGCTACGGCCCGTGGGCCGGCGAGGTCGCCCACCGTACCTCCGGCGTGCTGGTGGCCGATCGCCTGGGCACCTCCAACGCGTACGGGCTGTTCAACCTGCAGGAGCGTGCCGAGCTGTTCATCGAGGCCGGCGTGGACGTCTACGAGGGCATGGTCGTGGGCGAGAACAGCCGACCCGGCGACATGGACGTGAACGTGACCAAGGAGAAGAAGCTCACCAACATCCGGACCCATGCCCACGACGAGGCGCTGCGCCTCACCCCGCCACGGCCGATGACCCTAGAGGCGGCCATCGAGTTCATCGCCTCCGACGAGCTGGTGGAGGTGACGCCGGCCTCCATCCGCCTGCGCAAGCGCCTCCTGTCGACCCACGACCGGCGCCGTCTGGCGGGTCAGGCCTACGACCGCCAGCGGGCGGCCGCCGCGTCGGACACGGCCTGAGGTCGACCCCCGCCCCGGCCCGGCCACGGGGTGTACGATCGAGCCGATGGCCATCTACCTCGACCACGCCGCGACGACGCCGTTGCGCGCGGAGGCGCTCGAGGCGATGATGCCCCACCTGACCGAGCAGTTCGGCAACCCATCATCACCGCACGGGCCGGGTCGCCGCGCCCGAGCCGCCCTGGACGAGGCGCACGAACGGGTCGCGGACGCGCTCGGCGCCGACGCCCGCGAGATCGTGTTCACGAGCGGCGGGACCGAGGCCATCAACCTGGCCCTCAAGGGCGCCGCGTGGGCGGCCAAGCCGTACGGCCATCACCTGGTGACCACCGCGGTCGAGCACCAGGCCACGCTCAACGCGGTGCACCTGCTGGAGAAGTTCGGCTTCGAGGTCACCGAGCTGCCCGTCGACCGCTACGGCCGGGTGGATCCCGACGACCTCGCCTCGGCCATCACCGACCGCACGACGGTGGTCTCGCTGGCCCTCGCCAACAACGAGGTGGGCACCCTCCAGCCGCTGGCGGGCGTCATCGAGCGGGTGCGTCACCACCGCCGCATCCTGATCCACGTCGACGCCGTGCAGGCGGCCGGCCAGCTGGCGCTGGACCTGAGCGCCCTGGACGTGGACCTGTTGTCATTGGCGGCCCACAAGTTCGAGGGGCCCAAGGGCATCGGCGCCCTCTTCGTGCGGCGCGGCACGACGCTCATGGCACAGCTGCAGGGCGGCTCGCAGGAGCGGTATCGACGGGCGGGCACGGAGAACGTGGCCGGGGCGGTCGGCATGGCCGTCGCCCTGCAGCGCGCCGTGGCCGAGCGGACCGAGACGACGCGCCGCCTCCGCCGCCTGCGCGAGCACCTGCGCGACGGCCTCTCGGCCGAGCGCGGCGTGGAGGTGACGGGCCATCCCGTGGAGCGCCTGCCGGGCCTCCTCTCCATCGTCGTGCGTGACGCGGACGGCGCCGCGCTCCAGATGGCGCTCGACCTCGAGGGCCTGGCCTGCTCCACCGGCTCCGCGTGCACGACCGGCTCGACCGAGCCGAGCCACGTGCTGACGGCGATGGGTTACCCGGAGGATGAAGCGCGGGGCGCGTTGCGCCTGAGCCTGGGGCGGACCACGACCGAGGCGGAGATCGTGGCCGCGACCGCTCTCGTGCGCGGGGCCATCGAGCGCCACCGGGCGGGCGTGGCCGCGCTGGCCGAGCCGTCCGGCCTGGAGGTCGGCGCCTGAACCGCGGCGAGCGCGTCCTGGTGGCCATGTCGGGGGGCGTCGATTCGTCCGTGGCCGCCGCGCTGCTGCACGAGCAGGGGGTGGACGTGGTCGGTGTCTGGCTGCGCCTGCACGACGTCGCCGACACCTACAGCGAGTTCAAGAAGAGCTGCTGCTCGCTCGATGCCGCGCAGGATGCGCGGCGGGTGGCCGGGCAGCTGGGCATCCCGTTCTACATCCTCAACCTGGAGGCGGCCTTCGGGCGCGGCGTGCTCGAACCGTTCCTGCACGCCTACCAGGTCGGCGAGACGCCCAGCCCGTGCGTCGACTGCAACAGCACCGTGAAGTTCGGGGCGTTGCTCGGCCAGGCGCGCCATCTCTACGACTGTGACGCCGTGGCCACCGGCCATTACGCGCGCGTCGCCGTCGCGCCCGACCCCGCCACCGGCCGCCCGCGCTACCGCCTGCTGGCCGGCCGCGATACGGACAAGGATCAGTCGTACTTCCTGTATGGGCTCGGCCAGGCGCAGCTGGCCCACACGCGGTTCCCGCTCGGTGAGCTGACGAAACCGGAGGTGCGCGCCATCGCGCGCCGCCACGGGCTGGTCACCGCCGACAAGCCCGAGAGCCAGGAGATCTGCTTCGTGCCCGGCGGCGACTACCGGACGGCCCTGCGGGACCGGGCCGGCTGGGTGGCCGAACCGGGGCCGCTGCTCGACGTCGACGGGCGCACGGTGGGCCAGCACGCCGGCGCCGCGGCCTACACGGTCGGCCAGCGCCAGGGCCTGGGCGTGGCGCTCGGCGAGCCGCGCTACGTGGCCCGCATCGACGCGTCGGCCAACCTCTTGCAGCTCGGCCGACGGGCCGACCTGCAGCGCGACGTCTTCACCGTCCGCGACGCCACGTTCGTGGCCGGCCGGCCGCCGGCGGCCGCCGAGTTCCAGGCCGGTATCCGGATCCGCCATCGGGCGACGCCGGTCGGCGCCTGGGTGCGTCCTCGCGCGGCCGGGCCCGGCGACGTGTGGGATGTCGCCGTGGAACGACCGGTCTGGGCGCCGGCGCCCGGTCAGGCGGCCGTGTTCTACGCGGGCGACGAGGTGCTGGGGGGCGGGCGCATCGCGCTCCCGGAGGCCTGAGCCGGTGACGATGAGTCCGGCGCCGCTGCTGGCGGCCCTGGTCGGCGTGGCCAACGTGGCCGCCTTCGTCCTGCTGCTCGGGGCGGCTCGCGCGCACGTGTGGCTGCTGGTGCCGGCGGCCATCCTGGGCGCGTATGCCGGCCAGGCCATCGCGACGCACCTCCCCGACCCGCTGCGCATCGGGGACTTCGGCCTGCTCTGGGCGTCCGGGATCGCCTGGCTGGGCATGCTGATGGTGGTCCTGGTCAGCCAGCTCGCCCCACCCAACCGCCGGCCGCCCGCTCGCTGACCCCGGCGGCAGCCGCCGCGCGGGGTACGGTTCGGTACACTCGCCACGCATGCCCCAACGCCCGCCTCCCCAGTCGCGGCGCGATCCCCGCCTGCGTGCGTTGCCGGCGGCCGAGATCCGCGCGCGCTTCGTGGCCTTCTTCGAGGCGCGCGGCCATACGGTCGTGCCGTCGGCCAGCCTGGTGCCGGCCGGCGATCGCACGCTCCTCTTCACCAACTCCGGCATGGTCCAGTTCAAGGACGTGCTGACCGGCGCGGAGACGCGTTCTTACAAGCGGGCGGTCGACTACCAGCGCGTGCTGCGGGTGGCCGGCAAGCACAACGACTTCGAAGAGGTCGGTCGAACGAGCCGGCACAACACGTTCTTCGAGATGCTCGGCAACTGGAGCTTCGGCGACTACTTCAAGCGCGAGGCCATCCACCTCGCCTGGGAGTTCCTGACCGATGACTTGGGCATCCCTGCCGAGCGGCTGGCCGCCACGACCTACAAGGATGACGAGGTGGCGCGGGCGGTCTGGCGGGATGAGATCGGCCTGACCGCGGACCGCATGGCCGTGTGGGGCGATGTCGAGGCCGGCGACGACAGCAACTTCTGGCGGATGGCGGAGACGGGCCCCTGCGGTCCCTGCAGCGAGGTCCATTTCGATCGGGGGGCCGAGCTGTCGGAGGGTCCGCACTGCATCCCCGACCACGCGGAGAACTGCCCGCGCTGGCTCGAGATCTGGAACCTCGTGTTCATGGAGTTCGACCAGCGCGCGGACGGCCGCGTGCTCCTGCCGTTCCCGAGCGTCGACACCGGCATGAGCCTGGAGCGCCTGGCCAGCGTCCTGCAGCAGGTCCCGAGCAACTTCGACATCGACCTGTTCGTGCCGCTGCACACGCGTATGCGCGAGTTGCTCGGCCACGACCCGGAGCGCTTCGAGGCCGAGCGGTTCAGCTACCAGGTGGTGGCCGATCATGCGCGCGCGGTCACGTTCCTGGTGGCCGACGGCGTGCGCCCGTCGAACGAGGGGCGCGGTTATGTGCTGCGCAAGCTCGTGCGCCGGGCGGTGCGCCACGGGCGGCTGCTGGGTCGCCGCGAGCCCTTCCTGGGCCTGCTCGCGGAGGTGGTCGTGGCCACCATGGGCGAGGCCTACCCGGTGCTCGTCGAACGGTCGGCCGACATCGAGACGGTCCTCGCGCGCGAGGAGGGCCAGTTCGCGCGCACCCTCGACGGCGGCGCCCGGCTGCTCGACGCGGCCCTTGCCGACCTCGTGCCGGCGGGCCCCGAAGGGCCACGGCGCGTCGTCGGGCGGCGGGTGGAGGACCTGCCGTCCGATGCGCCGCTCCTCCCGGGCGAGGTCGCCTTCCGGCTCTACGACACGTACGGCTTCCCGATCGATCTGACCGTCGAGCTGGCGGCCGAGGCCGGCGTGCGCACCGACCAGGGGGGCTACCGCGCGGCCCTGGAGGCGCAGCGCGCACGCTCGCGCCGGGGCACG
>JBIOID010000054.1:0-9802 GCA_044449585.1 Candidatus Limnocylindrales bacterium | reverse complement strand
CTGGTGGCGGCCACGTCCCTTCGTCTGGGGTGTGGGCACGGTTGGAACCACCGTGCG
The DNA here is from genome assembly GCA_044449585.1 of Candidatus Limnocylindrales bacterium. Taxonomy (GTDB): domain Bacteria; phylum Chloroflexota; class Limnocylindria; order Limnocylindrales; family CSP1-4; genus DASPUH01. Next base: position 9,745 of record JBIOID010000054.1, on the reverse strand, counting down.
ACGGCTTTAGCGTGGTGACCTTGAAAGCATCGTCCTTCGGGTCCGCATCGGTGGCGCCCGGCGTGCCGGTCTTCGATCCCGACACGGACGCTGGCCGCCCACACGCCAGCCATCTCCAGGCGGAGCTGGCATCGCGGCGCGGATACCAGGTGCTGTCCGAGGCACGCCTCCGAGCGCCCGAAGCGCCGGCCGGACACATCGCGCGGCCGGCGATGGTGCGGCGGTTCAGCCGTGCGTCACAGGCTGTCATCACGGTCGTGTCCGGGCCGACCGGATATGGCAAGACGTCGGCCCTCGCCGAGTTCGCGCGCAAAGCGACCCAGCCCGTGGCGTGGCTCACGGTGGACCGTGACCTCGACCGAGCCGAGGTGCTCATCCACTACCTGGGCGCCGCGCTCGACCGGGTCGCGCTCGTCGACCGCGAGCCTTTCCTACCGCCCGATGATCGGGAGGGCGCAGCCGACCGGTCGCTGGCCATCCTCACCAACTCACTGGCGGCGGTCGGGCAGGAGTTCGCCCTGGTGGTCGACGATGCGCACCTGCTCCGGTCGACCGGGGCCCTGAAGGCGCTCGCGGCGGTCTGCCAGGCCATCCCGGCCGGATCGCGGGTGCTGCTCGCGACGCGCGGGGCAGCGCCGGTCCCGATCGCCGCCCTCCGCCTGGGCTCTGGGGTGCATGAGATCGGGCCCGACGACCTGGCCTTCGACCTGGACGAGGCGTGCCGCCTGTTCGCGCGGGCCGGGATCAGGCTGGCCACGGAGACGGTCGACCATCTGGTCGACCGCACCGAAGGGTGGCCGGCGGGCCTGGCGCTTGCGGTCCGATCGCTGCGCGGCGCGGCGGACCTGGAGCGTGCGGCCCGCACGTGGACACTCGGCGACTACCGGGCGGCCGAGTACCTGCGCGAGCACCTGCTCGCGGACCTCGACCCTGACCTGCGGGCCTTTCTGGTCGACGCCTCGGTGCTCGGCCGCTTCTCACGGGGGCTGGCCGGGGTGGCGCTCGGCGGAAGTGAGGCCCAGGACGCGTTCGACCGGGCTCGACACGAGGGCCAGTTCCTCGTGCCGCTCGATGAGCGCCACGAGTGGTTCCGGTTCACGCGCCCGTTCGCCGAACTGCTCGGCGACGAGGCGGCGCTGACCATCGGTGCACCGGGCATCAGCACCATCCATCAGCGCGCGGCACTCGCAGAAGAGCTGAACGGCCACTACGTCAGCGCTGTGGCGCACGCTAACGCCGCTCGGGACGATGGGCTGACCACCGAGCTCCTGGAGCGCGGCGCATTCCGGATGGAGCGGGAGCAGGGGATCGGGCCGGTCCTCGAGGCCGTGGCCGCGCTCCCCGCGCACCGTCTATCCGCCGCGCCGGATCTGGCCATCACGGCGGCCATGCTGGCGGCGTTCGGCGGCTCCGCCGCGGAGGCTCGCCGGTACCTGCTCGTGGCCGAGAACGCGCCCGTGGATCGGGTCGATACGCGCAGCGGCCGCTCGTTGGCGGCGCGCGTCCTGGTCGTCCGTGGCCTGCTGGGCATGGCCGGCATCAGCGGCATGCGCTCGCTGGCGATCGAAGCTCTGGGCCTCGACCCCGGCGAGGGACCATGGCGTGGCGTCGTGGAGTTCCTCCATGGCGCGAGCCAGGGGTTGCTGGGCCACACCGAGGTGGCCATGGCCCGGCTGGACCAGGCGCGCCGGTGGTTGACACCGGTCGACCCGAGCCGCGCGACGTTCGCGACCGGGTATCTCGCCCTGACCGCCTTGGCGGCTGGCGACCCCGACACTGCGGACACCGCGGCCCGCTCGGCGCTGGAGCAGGCGGATGGCCTCCCACCCGCCGACCGGGCCGGTGCGACCGCCGCCGCCCATGCCGCTGCCGGTGTCGTGGCGGCCCGCCGTGGCCACGTCACCGAGGCGCGCGAGCGGCTGCACGCCGGAGTGGCCGCCGTCGAGGCATCCGACGGCCTGCCCTGGTGGTCCATCCAGCTGCGCATCGAGCTGGCCCGGCTGGCCATGTCGGTTGACGAGCTGGGTCTGGCGGGCACCCTGGTGCCCGCAGCGCGGCGCCGGTTGCTCCGCCTCCGGGACGCGGGCACCTTGCCCCAATCGCTGGTGGAGACGGAGCGGGCGCTGGTCCTCGCGCGACGGGGCGAACATATGCTCCGCGAGCCCCTGACCGAGGCCGAGTGGCGGGTCCTGGACCTCCTCCAGACGCACCTGCCGATCCCCGAGATCTCCGACCGCCTCTTTGTCTCGCGCAACACGACGAAGACGCACGTGAAGGCGCTCTACGAGAAGCTGGACGCCCACTCCCGCACGGAGGCCATCGAGCGGGCCTTCGCGCTCAAGCTCCTGCAGGCACCCCCGACCGGCTGACGCGCGGCGCCGCTCAGGCGATGGGGGTCGTCGTGGCCGTTCCCGCTGCTGACGGAGCCGCCGTCTCGACCGTCGTCGCGGCGCGACGTGACGCTGCGACCCGTTCCGGCCCGATGCCCAGCTGGCCGAGCCAGCGGCGCAGCTGCTGGTAGACGGCCGGCGCACCGATGATCGGCCCATCGATGGTCCACTCCGCCGGATGGAGGATGAATGGCTCGGTCTGCCAACCGCCCAGGCCGCCGTGGGAGCCGATGAGCTCCTCGAACGCAGCGACCTCGTCGGTCTGTGGATCGAGCAGGCTGATGACCATCAGGTCGCCGCAGTTGGCCATCGAATCCACGCGCAGCAGCCCCTGGACCGCGAACGGTCCGTAGGGCTCGGTCGGATCGCTACCGACGACCCGCCCGCCGACGAGCGACCGCTGGCCGCGAGCCCCGATGGCGACCGGGCCCTCGTCGGTCCTGACCATCACGAGGCCGACACCCGGATGTGCCGCCAGCGTCTCGATGAGGCGCGGATAGCGGGTCTCGATCTGGGCACCGGTCGCTCGACCGGGGAACTCGGGGAAGTAGGCCAGTCCGAGGTTCCCGGAGGCACAGACGACGAGGTCGGATGCACCGGCCGTCTTGGCCTCCTTCGTGGCCTGGCGTTGGGCCGCGCCGGCCTCCACCACGCCATCGACCGTGTCGTTGCCGAACGCCGCGCGTGTGACGGCACCGGTCGCGCCGCCCGCCTTGCCGGCTTCCGACAGGAGCGAGGTCATACCACCCCAGACCTCGACGTTCCCGGTCGCCGCGCTGACGGTCGAGGACGCGCCCATCGCCTGGTGGAGGACCTCCTCGAGGGTCACACCGTAGCGCTGGCGGAACGTGGCTCCCAGCGACTGGCCATGGTCCGAGAGGACCACGAACCGGTACGGCCGCGGGGCGTCGAGAGCGGCTTTCTCGAGGGTGCCGAGGGCCTGGTCCACGCCGTCGAGGGCGTCGAGCGTCTCGGACCGCTCGGGGCCACTGTGGTGGGCGATCTCGTCGTAGTCGGTGAAGTCGATGTAGATGACGGGCGTGCCCCGCATCATCTCCTCGACCACGAGCGAGGTCGACAGGTCGCGCAGCACGACATTCGTCGCCGCGCGCACGACCGGGTACGGGAACCCCCGATCCATGTTGGGCTCCACGCCCGCCTGGCGTGACCGGCGCGCCTGGAAGACCTCCTTCAGCGCTTCGGTGACGGTCAGCACGATGGTGTGGAGATAGGCGGACGGGCTCAGGAAGAACGAGAAGTAGCTCTGGCTGCGACCGAGGCCCTGCTTGGGGTCCTTGATCGTCGCCATGGTCAGGTAGGAGCGCACCGCGTCACCGGAGCAGAGGTTGCCGACGCTCGCCCCGTCGTCGGCCAGGAGGCCTTCGCCGTTCGAAGCGTGCCGCACGATCTCCGCCGCATCGGCCGGGTGGTTCGACACCATCATGCGGGCGCCCGCCTTGTCCCACCAGCGGAAGGCGGGGATGTCGTCGTTGTTGCCGTGCAGGATGCCCGCCTGGCTCGCGGATGTCTGGGACGGGAGCAGGGCGGTCCAGCCATCGAGTCGCATCGTCCCGCTGCGCACCCAGCGCGAGATGACCGGCACGCGGCCGGCGCGGATCTGGCTCGCCAGGATGGGTCGCGCCAAGCCGTCGATCTGGACGATGACCACGGCCGGCACGTCGGTGTGAATGGCATCTTCGCGCGTGGCCGCCAGCTGACGGACAAGGGTGCCGTAGAACGAGTCGTCATGGCCGACCGAGAACAGCGATGACAGGATCACGCTGACGATCGCGACGACCCAGGACGCGATGAAGGCGGCGCCGAAGCCGCGCACGGTCACGCCCGGGACCAGTGGCACCAGGAGCATCAGCACGAGCACCTGGAAGAGGATCGAGGCGATCCCGACGAGCACGACGGAGAACTGGGCGAAGACGACCAGGAGCAGCGGTCGGACCACGGCGCTGAGGACACCGATGACCAGGACCGACGCCACCAGCGCGCCCAGCCCGTCGATGCTGAACCCGCCCAGCACGGTCGATGCGATCGTCAGGCTCAGCGCCAGGATGACGAAACTCGCGATGAAGCGACGCACGAGAGCCCACCGACCGGGGCGCCAACGCCAGAGCAGGGTCGCCTCGAGGCGGTAGAAGTCGATGACCCGCCGGAACGCCTTCACCGTGCCGTCGCCCCTTTCGAAGAGGGCGGACCTTGCCTCGCGCCTCTCATGGACTCCCCGCCGGCCATCGTGACGGCCGAGACACGGCACGTCGAGCCAGCACGCCGCCCTTCGCCGTGGGCGTGGGCACGTCGACCGGGCGCGACGCGGGCCGAGGTGCGGACTGGCTCATGCCGCCCGGAGGCGGCCTTCCCACAAGGCCCGGACCGTGTCGGGCAGCATCTGCCGCTTGGGCAGGAACGGGGTGCGCGTGCAGCTGCCGAACGCCCGAGTCAGGTCGGCATCCTCGTTGGCCGAGATGAAGACGACGAACGCGCCCGGCACGACGTCTCGCAGGCGTGCGCACGTCTCGAAGCCGTCGATGCCAGGTAGCGTCAGGTCCAGCAGGATCAGATCGGGGAAGATGAGCGGCGCGATCGCGAGCGCCTCTTCACCGGAGGCAGCCTCACCCACGGCGATGAAGCCGGGCATGGCTTCCAGGACCGCACGTGCCGCCTCACGGAACGCCGCATGATCGTCGACGATCAGCACGCCGACGGCGCGTGCTCCTGTGTCGCTGCTCATGGCGAAGGGTGGCTCCACTTGCGCAGACGATGGCGGCCGACAAGGTCGATGGCCTCTGAGCCTGAGGGCCCCGCGGACTCGGGGCAATGGCGCGGGTGGGTGGATGGGTCGGGCGCGGGCACCCGTATGCGCCGCGGGGACCCGTCGCGCCGGCTCAGGACTCCGCTTCGGCCAGGAAGAGCAGGACGACCATCACCCGGCGGCTGACCGCGTCTTCGTCCTCGAGGCCGAGCTTGGCGAAGATGGCACCAACATGCTTCTCCACGGCGCGCTTCGTGACCACCAGACTTGTGGCGATGGCCGCGTTGCTCTTGCCCTGTGCCATCTCCACGATCACGTCGCGCTCGCGCGGTGTGAGATCGCTCAACCGCGAATGGCGCAGCCGCGTGCCGTTCTCGATAAGGCTCCGCACGAGGGTCGGGTCGATGACCGAGCCGCCCGTCGCCACGACACGGATGGCCTGCAGCAGTTCGCTGCGGTCGTGGATCCGCTCCTTGAGCAGATAGGCGCGGCCCTCCGCGCCGCCCGACAGCAGGTCGAGAGCGTACCGGGGCTCGCCGAACTGGCTGAGCACGACGAGTCCGGTGCGCGGCGCCATGGTGCGCAGCTGGTTGGCCACGCGGATGCCCTCGTCATCGCCGCGGGGTGGCATCCGCACGTCGGTTACGACCACGTCCGGCTGCTGCTCCGCGACCAGTTCCAGTAGCGTCTCGCCGTCGCCGCATTCACCGACGACGTCGACCTCCGGCTCGCTGGCCAGGATCCGGGTGACAGCCTCGCGGATCAGGTATGAGTCATCGGCGACCACCACCCGCAGGGTCGCGCCCTGGACGCGGGCCGTGACCCACGGGCTGGCCGCCGACGGCGCCACCTTGCGGGTCATCGGAGTCGGGTTCATGCCGGGATGAAACCGGACACCCGCGTGCCCGCTCCGGGTGCGCTGAGGACCGTCAGGGTCCCGCCCAGGATGTCGAGTCGGTCGCGCATGTTGGCCAGGCCCGCCCCACGGGTCGGCGCAGCGCGATCGAACCCGATGCCGTCGTCGGCCACCTCGAAGTGCAGCCCCTCAGCCGTGCCCCACAGCGACACCACGACCCGCGCCCCGGCGCCGGCGTGTTTGGCGGCGTTCTGGATGGCCTCGACGCATGAGAAGTACACGGCGCGCTCGAGCGGCAGAGGGAAGGGGCGCATGGTCGATTCCTGGACCGTGACCGACAGGGCAGCGGCGACCGCCACCTCGCGCAGGGCCGCCGCCACACCGGCGTCGGCCAGCACCGGCGGGTAGGTGCCGCGCGCGACGGCCCGGAGGTCGTCGAGGGCCTCCTCCAGCTCCTTCTCGAGCCTGGCCATGACCGCCTCGTCACCGGGTCGTCCGCGCATGCGCTCTCGGGCGAGGGCCATGTGCACGCGCAGGGCGACAAGCCGCTGCTGGGCGCTGTCGTGGAGGTCGCGCTGGAATCGTCGGCGCTCCTCGTCCACGGCCTGGAGGACCCGGGCACGCACCGCGACCCAGTCGCCGTCGAGTCGTCCATGCTCGACGGCCGACTCCGTGGCATCGACCACGGCGGCCATCAGGTCAGGTGCGTGGTCGATCCGGCGATCCATCGAGATCTGGGCCACGGCGTGGGTGCCTGGCCGGACCTCGCCCACCACCCGGTCCATCCCGCTGAACGATCCCGCCGTTCCCTCCGGCTCGACGAATTGCCGTTCGGTCGGGTCCCAGTGGCGGATCTGTACCGTGGGATCGTGCATCGCCGCGGCGATCGTCTCGCGCCACTCTTCCCAGGTTATGGCCGGCCCTGCGCCCGCATGCGTGTCGACGAACCGTTGCAGGGTCGCGCCATCCGCCGCCGAGGGCGTCGGGTCAGGGCCCCGTTCGGGCGCTCGAACGTCGGATCCCTTCTGCTTGTGGCTGGTCATTTCGAACACCACGGCACGAGGTCGAGACGGCGGCGGTACCGCGGCTTACCAGCCACCGGCGACGATCCGCTCTCGTGCCGGAGCCTCCGGCACGGCAACGCGCTGGTCATGATGGCTCCCCGACGTTGGATTGTCGAGAGGCCGCGCGGGGGCCTCGTCCAGGATGCCCGACCGACAGTGCGGGCGACCGAATCCTCGCGGCCGGCGGCGTGGTGGGGACAGGGTCGTTCGGCATGTTCGGGGGGTGCTGTCCGGTCTGCCCGTCATGGGGCCATCCGCGCGTCGCTCGTGCCGGGGGCGGTCGCCGGCCGGCGGTGGCCGCGTGCCGACCCCCCAACGTCAGCGTCGGCGCGAAGCGTTCGGGGCGATCCGGCCGCCGGCCATCCGCACCGTCCTCCGAACGGGGCCGGTGTCCCAGATCGCCCTGGTCACGACGTTCCTCACGACGCTCTTCCTGCCCGTCGCGGTTGCCGTCGGCGTGGGCATCGCGGTGTCGCTCCTGCTCCAGCTCAACGCGGAGGCCCTCGACCTGCGGGTCGTCGAGCTGCGGCGGCTGCCTGATGGGCGCCTGGCCGAATCCCGCGTCCCCATCGAGCTCGCGCACCGGCACATCACGGTTCTCAACGTCTATGGCAGCCTGTACTACGCGGGCGCCCCGACGTTGCATGCGCGCCTGCCCGATCCGGCGGGCCTCGACCATCCCGTGGTCATCATCCGCCTGCGGGGTCGCACGGCAGTGGGCTCGACATCGATCGATGTGCTGTCGGACTACGCCAAGCGGCTCGAGGGCGCACGCGGGAGGCTCTACCTGACGGGCGTCGACGGACCGCTGGTGGAACAGTTCCGCCACAGCGGACGGCTCGGGCCGGAGGCGGGTGTCGTCGTCTTCCCGTCCGCTCCGATCCTCGGCGCCTCGAGCGAAGCCGCCTACCGAGACGGTGAGGCCTGGCTGGCCACCCAGAGCTGATGCGCGGCACCCCGCCGCGGCGTGAAGGGGTCGGTCGGGTCAGATGCCCAGGAGCTTCGCCTTGGCTGCCGAGAACTCGTCGTCGGTCAGGACGCCCTGGACGTGCAGCGCCGCGAGCTGGTTGAGCTGCGTGTTGAGGTCCCGGCCGGCCACGGCGGCAGCCGGCGGTGCGGCCGCCACGGCGGCTTGCTGCGCCTGCACCTGGGTCAGCTGGTCATGCAGATCGGCGAGCTCCTGCTGGGATGCCGCCGCTTCCCGCTGGGCCTGCTGCTGGCCCATCTTAGCCGCGTGACCACCCACCACGACGGCGGTCCCGGCCACCACTGCTGTCGTCGCCACGACACCCATACCTCGGCGCATCATCCGTCGGCGCATCATCGCGGACGCCTCCTGAACACATCGGGCTGGCGGGAGCGGGCTATCGGGCGAAGGTCGGCTCGGGCATCTCGGTCTCGCGTGCGGCGACCAGCTGCTCGATGACCGCGCGCGGGATCCGCTCGGCCATCGCGACTTGACCGCCGGCACTGCGGACGGCGTCCATGAAGCGTGTCGCCCAGCGGTGCTCCAGGAGTAACAGGAGAGCCGACGAGTCAGGTGCCAATGCCATGCTGAGCCGTTCGGCGTCGTCCTCGGTCAGGAGCGAGGCGAGGTCGCTGACCATCGGATCGAGGTCCCCGAACGCATCCCGGACCTCGTCGATCTCGGCGACGCTGAGGGTGCCCGCCTCGTCCTTGAGGGCGAAGAGGCAGTCGATGATGACGACCGCGCCGTCGTCCACCAGTCGCCGCAGCGCCGGGGCGATCTCGCCCTTGAAACGGTTGGCTGCGAAGTAGATCACGACCAGTTCGATCGGACCCAGTGACATGTCGCGGTCCTCCACACCTGGACGTGGGGTCGGGGCGGCTGATCGCCGGCCCCGGGGGGCCGGCGACCTTCGACCCGTGATCGTCAGGCGGACGCCAGGGCCTTCGCCTTCAAGGTGTCGAACTCGGCCTGGGTGATGTCGCCCGAGGCCTTCAGCTTGGTCAGCTTCTCGATCTCGTCAGCGGGCGAGTAACCGACCATGCCCTGCTGCACCGCGGCCATGTGCGCTGCTTCCACCTGATCCGCCGGCATCGCCGGGCGTGAGATCAGGTAGATCAGACAGCCGAAGAAGGGCAGGATGAAGATCACCAAGACCCAGACGGCCTTCCACCCGCCCGAGAGGTCGTGGCGTCGAATGATGTCGGCCAGGATCGTGATGAAGATCCAGATGGCCATGAACCAGAAGAAGAAGTAGAACATCCCCCAGAGCAGATCCGTGAACGTCATGTCGTCAGTCCCTCTGCATGAGCTTGATCGCCGTCTGGCTGATCCTTGTTGTACGACCCGGGGCACCCGCCGGCCTCATCCGAAACGGGTGACGCCCCGGGCGTCGCCATCGGCGCGCGTCCGTGACAGGACTTCCACCTGCGGCCGCTGCCGCAGGTACAGCGGCCGTTCCGACCGCGCTGGGCGGCCGCGGCGACGTAGGCGGCCATGACCTCGGCCGGTGCGCGGTCGGCCCGCAGCAGGTCACGCATCTGCTCCATCGGACGCTGCACGTGGTGGAAGAACGCCTTGTAGCTCGGGCACAGGTAGTGCTGGCCCGGCTCGCCATACGGCGACGTCGCGAAGCGGTCCTTGGGGCAGCCGCCGTTGCAGGCGAAGCGGATGTCGCAGTCGAGGCAGTACTGCGTCAGCGTGTCG
>JBIOID010000053.1:0-10309 GCA_044449585.1 Candidatus Limnocylindrales bacterium | reverse complement strand
GCGCCGGGCAGCGTGGTCGGACCCGAGGTACCGGTGGCTTCGCGCGTCGCGGCGGCGGCCCACCTGACCGGCCACGGGCGCATCCTGTTCACGACGCCCGGCGGCCGCCTGCGGGCGGCGCTCGGCGGCCACGCGTCGACCGTGACCAGCCCGGTCAGCGGAGCCGTGGTCGAGGTCGAGGCGGGCTGGATCGTGGTCCAGGCCGATGGTCGCGGCCTGCCGGGTACGCTCGCGGCCGGGGAGGGGACCCGCGGCGAGCTGACGATCCTGGTGATGGCTCCCGACGGCGAACTGCCGCCGTCAGCCATCGACGTGGGAAGTGCCGGCGCCATCCTGGTGGCCGGCGCCCGGATCGACCTCGAGGCACTTGGCCGGGCCAGGGCGATGGGCGTGCGCGGGATCGTGGTGGGCGGCCTCGTGAGCCGTGACCTGCGCGGCTTCCGCGCCGCGGAGGCGCGTCAGCGGGCGGCGCTGCACGGCGGCCCGCCGTTCGCCGTGCTCGTGCTCGACGGGTTCGGCAAGCGCGCCATCGGCGCGTCGACCTGGGCGCAGCTCCAGGCAGTGGCCGGTCGCGAGGTCGCCATCAGCACCGACCCGCCGCTTCTCGTGCTGCCCGACGATGTGGACCTGCCACCGCCGGCCGCCGACCGCGTGCGCATCTGCGCCGGTGAGGACGTCGGACGCGAAGCGACATTCGTACGCCCGGTCGGCCGGCGCCGCTGGGCGGCCGGCCTGGAGGCGATGGGCGGTCTGGTGCGTCTGGATCCGCTCGAGGCCGGCGACGAGAGCGTCGAACGCATCGTGCCGCTGGCCGACCTGGAGGCGCTCGGGTGAGCGTGACGGGCCGGGTCGCCTCCAGCCTGCGCCTGACGTCGGGCTCGCCCGGCCAGACACGCGATCTGGCCGCGGCCCTCGCCGGGGCGGCACGCGCCGGCGACCGCATCGGCCTGCACGGGCCGCTGGGCGTCGGCAAGACCCAGTTCGCCAAGGGCTTCGCGCACGGGCTGGGCGTGCGCGACCTGGTGATGAGCCCGACCTTCACGTTGATGGCCGAGTACAGCGGGCGTCTGCCGCTGTTCCACGTCGACCTGTTCCGCCTGGCCGACGACGTCGCCGGCGAAGCCTATGGCGCGGGCCTGCTCGACGAGCGCGAGCGCCGGGGCGTGACCGTCATCGAGTGGGCGGAGCGGCTCGGCCCGGCCCTCGACCCGGAGCGCCTGGAGGTGACGCTGGTCGAGGTGGGCGAGGCCGCGCGCGCCATCAGCCTCGAGGCGCGTGGCCGCCGCTATCGGCGGTATCTCGAGGTGGCCCGCCGATGGGCGCCACCGTCGCCAGCCGCGGGTGAGGGTCGCCCCTGATGGCGGGCCCCCGCGGACCGCTGCCCGAGGGGCCCTGGCTGGCCCTCGATACCGCGACCAACCACGCCGTGGTGGCGCTCGGCGATGGCACCCATACCCGGGCGGCCCGCACCTGGGAGGCGGGGCACCGCCATGGCGAAACGCTGCTCGGCACGATCGATGCCCTGCTGCGCGGTGAGGGGCTTCGGGTCGGCGACCTGCGGGCCGTCATGGTGGGCACGGGCCCGGGCGCCTTCACCGGCTTGCGCGTGGGGCTGGCCACCGCCAAGACCCTCGCCCACGAGCTCCGGTTGCCGCTCGTCGGCCTACCGACGGCGGCCGCACTGGCACGCGCGATGGGTGGCCGGACGGTCATCGTCGCCCAGCCAGCCGGCCCACATGATCGATATGTGACCCTGGTGGACACGCCTTCGCCCGCCGGGCCAGCCAGCACGACCTGCCGGCTCGTCCCGGGGAGCGAACGCCTGCTCATCGATGACCCGGACCAGTGGGTCGCGGTCGACCTGCCGCCCGCCACCGCCGCAGGCATCACCGGCCCGATGGTGGAGCGGGGCCGGGTGGCCCTCGAAGGGTTGCCGCAGGGACTGCTGCAGGAGGGCGCAGCGGTGCTGGCCAGCCGGGGCAGCGATGACGTGGCGGCGCTGGTGCCGCTCTACGTGACGTTGCCACGCGGCGTGTCCGAGCCGGCCGGAGGGATGGCGTGGTCGCCCGACCTCCGCTGAGGCTGGCCATCGGCGCGATGCGCGTGGAGGACATCGCCGACGTCCATGTCATCGAGCGCGCCAGCTTCCCGGTGCCCTGGCCGACGTATGCTTTCCGTCAGGAGCTCGAGACGAACCGGCTGGCGCGCTACCTGGTCGTGCGCAGCGGCGACCTGATCGTGGCCTACGGCGGCCTGTGGCTGATGGTCGACGAGGCCCACGTGACCACGTTCGCCGTGCTCCCCGCGTGGCGACGGCAGGGCATCGGCGCCCGGCTGTTGCTGGCGTTGCTCGATATGGCCACGGAGATGGGCGCCGTGGTGGCCACCCTCGAGGTGCGCATCAGCAACCTTGACGCGCGGCGTCTCTACGAGCGGTTCGGGTTCCGGCCGGTGGGCGTGCGGCCGCGCTACTACTCCGACAACAGCGAGGACGCCCTCATCATGACCACCGAGGAGCTGGGCTCGCGGGCCATGCGCCAGCGTGTCGCCCGGCTGCGCGAGGGGCTGGAAACGGCCCTGCCGCTGGCACCGCCGCCGGACGACCAGCGTGAGTGAGGGCAGCGGCCTCATCCTGGCCGTGGAATCCTCATGCGACGAGACGGCGGTAGCCGTGGTCGGGCAGGGGCGCCGTATCGCCAGCAACATCGTGGCCAGCCAGACGGCCCTCCACGCCGCCACTGGCGGCATCGTGCCGGAGGTCGCCGCGCGCGCGCACCTGCGCTGGATGCTCCCCGTGCTGGACCGTGCCCTCGACGAAGCGGGCCTGGCCGACTGGCGGGACCTTGAGGCGGTGGCCGTCACGTGCGGCCCTGGCCTGGCCGGATCGCTGCTGGTGGGCATCACGATGGCCAAGACCCTGGCCTACCTCCACGACCTGCCCCTCGTGCCGGTGAACCACCATGAGGGCCACATCTACGCCGCCTGGCTGCTCGACGCCGGGGACGCCGCCCGGGCGGCGCCGGCCTTTCCGGTCGTCGCGCTCGTGGTCAGCGGAGGCCATACGTTCCTGGTCGAGATGCCCGACCACCTGACCTACCGGCTGCTGGGCCAGACGGTGGACGATGCCGCCGGCGAGGCGTTCGACAAGGTCGGGCGGCTGCTCGGGCTGCCCTATCCCGGCGGCCCGTCCATCCAGCGGGTGGCTGCCGATGCGCTCCGCCACGACCGGCGCTTCCCGCGCGCCTGGCTGGGCGACGGCTTCGACTTCAGCTTCAGCGGCCTCAAGAGCGCCGTGCGGCGGGCTGTCACCGACGTGGCGGGGGCCACGGCCGACGACGGGGTCGCCCTGCCGGAGGACCTCGTGGCGGAGACGGCCTGGGCCTTCCAGGAGGCGGTCGTGGACGTGCTCGCGACCAAGACCGTACGCGCCGCCGAGCGAGCCGGGGCCGCCACCATCGTGCTCGGCGGCGGGGTCGCGGCCAACGCCGTCCTGCGTCAGCGGGTCGGGGAGCGCGCGGCCCACCTGGGCATCCCCGTGGTCGTCCCGCGGCCCGGCCTGTGCACCGACAACGGGGCCATGATCGGGGCGGCCGGCTTCCTGCGGGCGCGCGCCGGCGTGCGCGCCGGGTGGGAGCTCGAGGCGCGCCCGTCCCTCAAGCTGGCTGGTTGAGCGTGGCCGACGAGGCGGCCGCGGAGCCGGCGCGACGGTCGGCGGGAGGCGGCCCGGACGATCCGCTCGACGCCCGACACCTTGGGCCGGCGGCCGTGGCGCGCTACGTGCGCGAGCACGGCCTGCAGCCCGACCGGCGATTCTCGCAGCACTTCCTGGCCGACGGCGAGGTGCTCGAGGCGATCGTGGCCGCGGCCGCCATCACGCCCGGTCGCCGCGTCCTCGAGATCGGCCCGGGCCCGGGCATCCTGACCGGAGCCCTGCTCGGCGCCGGGGCGGAGGTGACCGGCATCGAGGTCGACCGGCGCATGGCGGCCCACCTGCGCGATCGATTCGACGCCCGACTGCGCCTGATCGAGGGCGACGCGCTCGACGAGGACGTGGCCGCGCTGATGGTGGCGCCGTGGGACCTGGTGGCCAACCTGCCGTACCACATCACGAGCCCCGTGCTGCACCACGTGCTCGGGGTCGAGCCACGGCCGGACCGGTTCGTGCTGATGCTCCAGCGCGAGGTCGCGGAGCGCATCGCTGCGCCGCCGGGCGGCTTGAGCTACCTGTCGGTCTTCGTGCAGTACCACGCCCGTGTCCGGGTCGAGCGCATCGTCCCGGCGGCCGCCTTCGAGCCGGCCCCGGAGGTCGGCTCCGCTCTGCTGGTCGGCACCACGCGACCGCGGCGCCTGGGCCCGACCGCCGAGGAGGACCTGTGGCGCTTGGTCCAGGCCGGCTTCCGCGAGCGGCGCAAGATGCTGCAGAACGTCCTGCCGAGGCAGCTCCCGGCCGTGGAGCGAGCGCGGCTGCTGGCCGCCCTGGCGACCGTCGGCATCGCCCCCGACCGGCGGCCGCAGATGCTCAGCGTGGAGGACTGGCTGGCGCTGGCGTCCGAGCTGGGGCCGCTGCCGTGAGCCCTGACCGGACCGACCGCCTGGCGGCGCCGGCCAAGGTCAACCTCACCCTGGCCGTCGCGGCCCGCCGCGCGGACGGCTTCCATGATCTCGACTCGGTCCTGCTGCGGCTCGACCTGGCCGACCGGCTCGAGGTGCGCATGAGCGGCGCCCCACCGTCGGCGGACAGCGCGGCCGATGGCCTGACGCTGACCGGGCCGCAACCATGCCCGCTACCGGGCAACCTCGTCCTGCGTGCTGCGGCCGTGCTGCGCCAGCACGTCGGGCGGCCCCTGCCGCCGCTGGTCTTCCACCTGCGCAAGGAGGTGCCGGTGGCCGCCGGCCTGGGCGGCGGCAGCAGCGACGCCGCGGCGGCGCTCCGCCTCGCCGCCGGCGTCTGGGACGTGGACCTGGACCAGGCGACCCTGCTGGAGCTCGCGGCGGACCTGGGCTCGGACGTGCCCTTCTTCGCCCTCGACGCGCCCGCCGCGCGGGCCACCGGGCGGGGCGAGCGATTGTCACGATTGCCCGCGCCGGTGGGCCGGCTGGCGTGCCTGCTCGCGGTCGCGCACGAGGGCCTCTCGACGGCCGGCGTCTTCGAGGCCTTTGATCGTGAGGCGCGGCCCGTGGATGGCGCTGCACAGGTCAGCCAACGCCTCGCCGGTGCGCTGGCCCGGGGCCTCCCCGCAGGCCAGCTGGTCGAGTCGGCGGCCGAGCTGCGCGACGCCAACGACCTGTGGTCGACGGTGGCCCGGCTGCGACCCGATATCGTCCACGTCCGGGAGGACCTCGAGCAGCGGTCGGGCCGCCCGTGGCTGCTGTCCGGCTCGGGACCCACGCTGTTCGCTCTGTATGCTTCACGGGCGGAGGCGGAGCGCGCACTCGCGCACGTCGGCCGGTCGTCGGATGGAGTGGGCGGCGCGGTGCGGCTGCTGGTCAGCGGTTCACCACAGGGAGACACGTCATGAGCCACGAGCGGATCCAGACCAGCGGCGCACCGGCCGCCATCGGCCCGTACAGCCAGGCCATCCGCGCCGGCGAGTTCCTGTTCTGTGCCGGCCAGGTCGGCCTCGACCCAGCCACGGGCGCGCTGGCGGGCAGCTTCGAGGATCAGGTGGAGCGGGCCCTGGACAACGTGGCGGCCGTCCTCGCGGCCGCGGGCCTGGGCTTCCCCGACGTGATCAAGACCACCTGCTTCCTGGTCGACCTGGGCGATTTCCAGGTCTTCAACGAGCGCTACGGGCGCCGCTTCGGGGAGTCCGTCCCGGCTCGCTCGACGGTCGCCGTGGCCGGCCTGCCGCGGGGCGCGCGCGTCGAGATCGAGGTCATCGCCCACCGCGCCAGCCTGGTCCCGGCCGTCGCGCGCGGTTGACACCCCGTCGGGCAGGGCGGAAGATGCCGGGCATCCCGATGCCCATCCCGACCCCTGCCGGTGCCGTGCCGCGCCGTGGAGCGTGGAGCACCGGACCGTGACCGTCGTGGCGATCGTCCTGGCCGCCGGTCAGGGCACGCGGATGCGGTCGCGCCTGCCCAAGGTCCTGCATCCCCTGTGCGGCCGCCCGATGATCACGTACGTGGTCGAGGCCGCCACGACGGCCGCCGGCGGGGCCCCGTGGGTGGTCGTCTCGCGGGCCGCCCGAGAGGCTGTGGAGGCGCGCCTCGGGCGGCTCGCCCGCCTCGTCGTGCAGCCCCGCCAACTCGGCACGGGGGACGCCCTGCGGGTCGCCGTGGAGCACATCGAGGCCGGCGTCGAGGAGATCCTGGTCGTCTCGGGTGATACGCCCCTGGTGACCGCGGCGACCCTCCAGGACCTCCTCGAGGCTCGCCGGTCGGCTGGGGCGGCGATGGTCCTGGGCACGCTCGAGCCGGAGGATGCACAGGGCTACGGCCGCGTGGTGCGCGACGCCGCCGGACCGGTGCGCGTCGTCGAGGAGCGGGATGCCTCGGACGACGAGCGGACCCTGGGCGAGGTGGCCGGCGGTGTCTATGCCTTCGATCTCGCGTGGCTGCGCGGCGCGCTGGCCGGTCTCCACGCGAGCCCCGCGACCGGTGAGCTGTACCTGACCGAGCTGGTCGCGCAGGCGCGGGCGGACGGCCGCACCGTGATCGGGCTGGCGGTGGCCGACGAACTCGAGCTGTGCGGCATCAACGACCGCGTGCAGCTGGCCACGGCGGAGGCCGACCTGCGCTGGCGCATCCTCGAGCGGCACCTGCTTGCGGGCGTGACGATGCAGGACCCGACGACCGTCTACGTCGACGCCGACGTCGAGCTGGCCCGCGACGTGCTGTTGGAGCCGAACGTCCTCCTGCGCGGGCGGACGAGCGTCGGGGAGGGCAGCGTCATCGGGGCCGGCAGCCAGCTGGTCGACAGCCGCATCGGGGCGGGGTGCCGCATCCGGGCCAGCGTGATCGAGGGCTCGGAGGTGGAGGATGAGGCCACCATCGGGCCGTTCGCCCACCTGCGGCCGGGGTCCTCGGTGGGCCCGGGGGCGGAGGTGGGCAACTTCGCGGAGCTCAAGCAGACGCGTCTTGGGGCGCGCTCCAAGCAGCACCACATGAGCTACCTGGGCGACGCCACGGTCGGACCGGGCGTCAACGTCGGGGCGGGCACCATCACCGCCAACTACGACGGCCGCCACAAGCACCGCACGACCATCGGGGAAGGCGCCTTCCTGGGCGTGGACACGATGCTGGTCGCGCCCGTCACGATCGGATCACACGCCCGCACCGGTGCGGGGGCGGTGGTCACCCACGACGTGCCGGAGGGCAAGCTGGCCGTCGGCGTCCCGGCGCGCATCCGCGAGCCGCGACCGCCCGCTCCGGAGCCGTCCGACGGCGAACCGCCGGGCCCGGGAGCGCCCTGATGGAGACGCTCACCGCCATCCTCGTGATCGTCCTCCTGACGCTCACCGAGTCCGTCTTCGTGGCCGCCGAGATCGCCCTCGTCACGGTCCGCCGGACGCGCCTGCAGCAACTCGCGGACGAGGGCAGCCGCGCCGCCCGCCGCGCGCAGCGCGTCGTGGCCGCGCCGGCGCGCTTCCTGGCCGTGGTCCAGATCGGCGTGACGTTCATCGGCTTCCTGGCCTCCGCCTATACGGCCGTCACGCTCACCAACGAGATGATCACGCTGCTCCGACCGGTCCTGGGCGACGCCGCCGAGCTCGTCTCGCTGATCCTCGTGACGCTGCTGCTCTCGCTCTTCGTGATCGTCTTCGGCGAGCTGGTGCCCAAGTCGCTGGCCCTGGCGCACACGGAGCGGGCGGCCCTGCTCTTCGCGGCGCCCATCGAGTTCCTGCAGCGGGTGTTGGCGCCCCTGGTCTGGTTCCTGACCACGGCCACCGGCGCGGTCACCCGTATGCTCGGCGCCGGCGAGATCAAGCCCCAGGCCATGAGCACCGAAGAGCTCCGGCTGATCGTCGAACGGGGCGGCCAGCAGGGCATCCTGGAGGCGGAGGAGGAGCAGATGATCAGCGCGGTCATCGAGCTCGGCGAGGGCCGCGTCCACCAGGTCATGGTGCCGCGCATCGACATCGTGTCGATCTCCGCCGGCGCGACGGTCGAGGAGGCGGTCAACCTCATCGTCGGCGAGGGCCACTCGCGCATCCCGGCCTACGAGACATCGATCGACAACATCTCCGGGATCCTGTACGCCAAGGACCTCCTGCCATACCTCAGGCGCGAAGGGGAGGCGCCCACGACCATCCGCCCGCTGCTGCGCGCGCCCGTCTTCGTCCCGGAGTCGATGAGCATCGACGACCTGCTCCACGAGCTGCGCCGTCGCCGCGTCCACCTGGCCATCGTGCTCGACGAGTACGGGGGCACCGCCGGCCTGGTCAGCATCGAGGACCTGCTCGAGGAGATCGTGGGCGACATCCAGGACGAGTACGACGCCGAGGAGCCGATGGTCGTCCGGCTCTCCGAGAGCGAGGCACGCATCGACGGGCGGGCGGCCATCGACGACCTGACCGACCTGTTCGACCTGCACCTGGAAGAGGCGGACGAGGAGGAGTACGACACGGTCGGCGGGCTGGTCTACCACCATGTCGGGGGCATCCCCAAGGTGGGCGACCGGATCGACCTCGATGGCGTGACGCTGACCGTCGAGTCGACCGACGGCCGCCGCGTGGGCAAGGTCCTGGCCGTGCGCCAACCCCGGCCCAACAAGCCGACGGAGGACGAGGCCGCCGCCTAGTCCTGGGCCGCCTCTGGTCGCGCGGCACGGGCGTCAGGACGCGGAGCTACGCCTCGATGACCGAGGTGATGATCTGCGCCAGGCGCTCGCGGGCCGGGGCGTCGGCGGCCCCCGTCCGCTCCAGCTGGGCGAGCGCCTCGTCCCGATGGTGCCGCGCCCGGTCGCGCGTGTAGTCGCGGGCGCCGGCGCGCTCCAGGAGCGCGCGGATCTCGTCGGTTTCGGCGGCCGTCAGCTGCGCCCGGCCGAGGAGGGCCTTGAGGCGGATGCGATCGGCCCGGGTGGCGTGCTCGAGCGCGTACAGGACGGGCAGCGTGCGCTTGCGCTTGGCCAGGTCTGACGGCTGCTTGCCCGTCTGCTGCTCCTCGCCCCAGATGCCCAGTAGGTCGTCGTTGAGCTGGAACGCCAGCCCCAGCGCCCAGCCGAAGTCGCGGTAGGCGGCGATGGTCGCGGCGTCGTCGGTGGCCAGCATCGCGCCGGCCTGCACGGACCCCGCGATCAGGGCGGCGGTCTTGCGCCCGATCATGTCGAAGTACAGCTCGACCGACTGGCGACCCTCCTGCTCCGACGTCCACAGGTCCAGGAACTGGCCCTCGCACAGGGTCAGGCATGTCTCGTCATACAGGCGCATCAGCGCCAGGACCGTGGCGTCGCTGAAGCCCAGGTCGCGCAGCCGATGGAGGGCCAGTCGCGACAGGGCGAACAGGGCATCGCCCGTGTTGATGCCCTGGGCCACGCCCCAGATCGTCCAGAGCGCGGCCCGATGGCGCCGCTCCAGGTCGCCGTCCTCGATGTCATCATGGACCAGGCTGAAGTTGTGGCCGAGCTCGACGGCCGCGGCGCCGGGCAGGGCGCGCTCGTGGCTTCCGGTCAGCGACTGGTAGGCGAGCAGGCCCAGCACCGGCCGCATGCGCTTGCCCGTCCCGCCCTGGTCGCCGTCAAGGCCCAGGTGGTAGCGCATCTGCTCGTACAGTGGCCGGGTCGCCTCGTCCTGGTGCTCGTCGATCAGCGACAGGATGGTCGCCTCGGTGTCGGCGATGAGGGCTTCGAGGTCCGTCGAGGTCATCACCGAAACATGATACCAGCAGGCAGCATACTGGCAAGAAGGCTCTCTGCGCCCCCCGACTGGGCTGAGGTAGGGGCCGCGCCGATACGCTGAACGGCCGTCGCGCTGGCTGCATGGGCGCTGCGCGCTCAAGCGCCATCGCCAAGCCGAGTCGGTGTCGGTCGACACCGCCGACACGTCCGCGACGAGCTCGATCCAAGCACGACCGGGAGCGTGAGGGGGGGCCTGCCGTCGGAGCCTGGAGGGCCGAGTCCGGCTCCGCCGCATTCGGCACGGGCTTAACAGCCGCCCACGTGCTCACAGCGCCCATGCAGCGGGCATCGGTCGGGCCTGGGCCGCTGGCAGGGCCGTCATTCCATCGGTCACCATGGCCGTTCGTATGGGTGGCACATCCGGGCCTGCGGGCCGGCGCAGTCAGGCGCCGGTGCGGGGGACGCGACCGCACCGGCGTCAACCATCTATTCGCTGTGGTCGGGCGATCGGATCGCGGGCGCCATGTAGGC
>JBIOID010000052.1:0-10374 GCA_044449585.1 Candidatus Limnocylindrales bacterium | reverse complement strand
GCCCGGCCCACGCGCGGCCAGATCGTGCGCGCCTACGTCGCCCTGACCAAGCCGCGCATCATCGAGCTGCTGCTGATCACGACGGTGCCGGCCATGATCCTGGCTGCGCACGGGATGCCGCCCCTCACGCTGATCGCCTGGACGCTGCTGGGCGGGTCGCTGGCAGCGGGCTCGGCCAACGCCATCAACCAGTACCTCGACCGCGACATCGACGCGCTCATGACGCGCACCCGTCGGCGCCCCCTGCCGGCCCATGCGGTGACGCCCGAGAACGCGCTCGTGTTCGGCTTCGCCCTGGGTGTCATCGCCTTCGCCGAGCTGACGCTCCTGGTCAACCTGCTGGCCGCCTTCCTGGCCCTGCTGGCCATCGGCTTCTACGTCGTCGTGTACACGATGCTGCTGAAGCGGACGACACCGCAGAACATCGTCATCGGCGGTGCGGCCGGCGCGCTACCGCCGGTCATCGGGGTGGCCGCCGTGACCGGCGATATCACGCTGCCCGCGCTGCTGCTCTTCGCCATCGTCTTCTACTGGACGCCGCCCCATTTCTGGGCCCTGGCGCTGCGCCTGACCAAGGATTACCGCGCGGCCGGCGTGCCGATGCTGCCGGTGGTCAAGGGGGTGCCCGAGACGACCCGCCAGATCGCGCTCCACACGTGCGTGATGGTGGCGCTCACGCTGGTCTTCTTCGCGGTCGCCCACATGGGCGCCATCTACCTCACGGCGGCGCTCGTGCTGGGCGGCATCTTCATCTGGCGGGCGGCGATGCTGTGGCGCCAGGCGACCTCGCCGGAGGCATCGCTGGCCCAGGCCATCCGGTTGTATCGCTACTCGATCGCGTACCTGACGCTGCTGTTCGTGGCCGTCGCGGTCGACACGCTGGTGGTCATCCGGGTCCCCCTCGGCTGACGCCGGCGGCGGTCGACTGCCGGCGCGCCAGTTGCTCGTCGTAGAGACGACCGCGCCGCTCCTCGTCGTGCAGCCACGCGACGACGACCAGCAGCACCGGCACCAGGAACATCAGGTCACCGGCCACCCACATCAGGCCGCCGCCCAGGTGCTGGTCAACCAGCGGGTCGGGCAGCCAGGCCAGGCCGACCGTGCCGTAGTAGGGGTACAGCAGCTGCGTGGCCGTGAACAGGGTCAGGCCCAGGAACGCGTTCTGGGGCATCTGCAGCAGCACGTAGCCGACGCGCGTCGGGTAGGCCATGGGGCGTGGTCCGGGATCCGCGCCGATGACCGGCCACCAGAACAGGAAGCCGACCAGCAGGAAGAGGGCGTGCTCGGCGATGTGCACCCAGGGGTTCTCGAGGGCCAGTTCGAACAGGGGGCTGAAATGGGCGCCCCACATGACCGCCGTGAACAGGAGCCAGTCGACCAGCGGATGGGTCAGCGTGGTGAGCAGCCGCGAGTGGAGGATGGGCAGGATGCGCCGTGTGCGCTGCTCCGGCGTGGCGACGCGCAGCAGCAGCGTCACCGGGGCGCCCAGGCAGAGCAGCGGCGCGACGAGGAAGACCAGCAGCATGTGCTGGACCATATGGACGCTGAAGAGCACACCGCTGTAGACGTCGATCGACGAGCACAGGGCGATCGCGAGCACCGCCAGGCCGCCCACCCAGGCGGCCACCCGGCGGAGCGGCACGGGGTTGGCCGGGTGCTGGGCGTTCACGCGGCGCACGGCCGCGAGATACGCCACGAGCGGCACCAGGACGGCGATCGTGACCAGCGGGTCGAAGGCCCAGGTGGTGAGCGCCGTGAACGGGCCCAGGGGCGGCAGGCTGGCCAGGTCACCGCCGACGTGGGCGACGGCCAGCGGCGGGCCGGCCAGCGCCAGCGCGAGCAGGCCCAGCGAGCCGGAGATGGCCAGAACGGGCCGAACAAGGGCTCGCATCGAGACGGTATGATAGGCGCCCGACTCCGGAAGGCCGACGTCAGGGAGACCCCCCGCCGCGTGCGACGCGCCATCGTCACATCGACCCGGACCATCCTTCCCCTGGCCGCCCTGGCCCTGGCGGTAAGCGGCTGCGCGCAGGCCACCGCCGACAACCCCGTGCCCGGCTTCTTCGGGCTCCCGGCCATCACCACGCAGGGTCAGGCGAGCCAGAGCCTGTACGTCTTCATCCTCGGGATCGCGACGGTCATCTTCCTGCTGGTCGAGGGCCTGATCATCTTCGCCGTGCTGCGCTATCGCCGGCACAAGGGCGACGACGAGCTGCCGACCCAGACCCACGGCTCGATGCCCTTCGAGCTGGCCTGGACGATCGTCCCGTTCATCATCGTCGTGGTCCTCTTCGTGCTCTCGGAGCAGACCCAACAGATCGTCGACGCGAGCGTGCCCAACCCGCCCGTCACGGTCGACGTGACGGGTTTCCAGTGGCAATGGACCTTCGAGTACAAGGACCAGGGCCTCTCCTTCACGGGGCAGGGTCAGCAGGGCCCGGTGATGGTCCTGCCGGTCGGCGAGGATGTCCACTTCCGGCTCCATTCCAACGACGTCATCCACTCCTTCTACCTGCCCGCCTTCTTCTTCAAGAAGGACGTCGTCCCGGGGCGCACCAACGAGTTCGACATCACGCTGAACCAGGCGGGCACCTATGCCGGTCAGTGCGCCGAGTTCTGCGGGCTGGGCCATGCCGACATGCGCTTCACGGTCGACGCCGTCTCGCAGGCGGACTTCGCGACCTGGGTGACGCAGCAGCAGGAGGCGGCCAAGGCGACCCCGTCGCCGCTCCCCAGCGGCGCCCAGTCGCTGACGCTGAGTGCCTCCAACACGACGGCCTTCGATGAGTCGACCCTGACCGCGCCGGCCAACCAGCCCTTCGAGGTGGTCTTCACCAACAAGGGGCCGGCCGGCGGACCGCCCCACGACTTCGCCATCAAGGACCCGGCCGGCAGCGGCAACCTGCTCTTCACCGGGCAACCGCTGGCTCAGCCCGGGCAGACGGTGACGTACGAGGTGCCCGCCCTGGCGCCCGGCACCTACACGTTCATCTGCGTCGTCCATCCCAACATGACAGGCACGCTGACGGTCAAGTAGGAGCACCGATGGCCACCACCGTCCTGCCGCGCCCGACGACGTACTCCCGCTCGGGCATCTACGAGTGGCTGACGACCACCGATCACAAGAAGATCGGCATCATGTACGTGGCGTCGAGCTACTTCTTCATGTGCGTGGGCGGCCTGCTGGCGCTGGGCATCCGCACACAGCTGGCCGTGCCCAACGACACGCTCATCCCGAACGCGCTGTACAACCAGCTCTTCACGATGCACGGCACGACGATGATCTTCTTCTTCGTCATGCCCATGCTGGCGGGCTTCGCCAACTACGCCATGCCGCTCATGATCGGGGCGGCCGACATGGCCTTCCCGCGCATCAACGCGCTCTCGTTCTGGATCATCCCGGTGAGCGGCCTGCTGCTCTTCAGCGGCTTCCTCTTCGGGGGCGCGGCCTCGGCGGGCTGGACCTCCTACTCGCCGCTCGCGGAGGCCCAGTACTCGGGCATCGGCCAGGACCTCTGGATCCTGGCCCTGCTGCTCAACGGCATGAGTTCGATCCTGGGCGCCATCAACATGCTGGTGACGATCTTCAAGCTGCGCGCGCCGGGCATGACCATGCTCCGCCTGCCCATCTTCGTGTGGACCGTGCTGGTCACGGCCGTCCTGCTGGTCTTCGCCGTGCCGGTCCTGGCCAGCGGCCTGGTGATGCTGTTCATCGACCGCAACTACGGCGGCAGCTTCTTCAACCCGGCGGCGGGCGGCGACGCGATCCTGTGGCAGAACGTGTTCTGGTTCTTCGGTCACCCCGAGGTCTACATCATGATCCTGCCCGCCTTCGGGATCATCAGCGAGGTCATCCCGGTCTTCAGCCGCAAGCCGCTCTTCGGCTACAAGGCCTTCGTCCTGGCGACGGTCGCGATCGGCGTGCTGGGCTTCGGTGTGTGGGCCCACCACATGTTCGCCACGGGCGCCGTCTATCTGCCCTTCTTCTCCGCCGCCACCTTCCTCATCTCGGTGCCCACCGGCGTCAAGATGTTCAACTGGGTGGCCACCATGTGGCGCGGCAAGCTGGTCCTCACGACGTCGATGCTGTTCGCCATCGGTTTCCTGATCTCGTTCCTGATCGGCGGCCTGGACGGGGCATTCGCCGCCGCCACGCCGGTCGACTTCGACATCACCGACACCTACTGGATCGTGTCGCACCTGCACTACGTGCTCTTCGGCGGCTCGGCCATGGCGATCATGGCCGGGACGTACTACTGGTTCCCCAAGATGCTCGGCCGGGTGCTCGATGAGCGGCTCGGGAAGGTCCACTTCACGCTCATGTTCGTGGGCCTCCAGCTGACGTTCTTCCCGATGCACCTGCTGGGCATGGGTGGCATGCCGCGGCGCATCGCGGAGTACGCGCCGACGGCCTGGCAGCCGCTCAACGTGGTGGCCACGTTCGGCGCCTTCATGATCGCCGCGAGCATGCTGCCGTTCCTGTGGAACATGTTCAGCGCGTTGCGGCGGACGGCCGACGCGCCGGACGACCCGTGGGACGCCAACACGCTCGAGTGGGCGACCACCAGCCCGCCGCCGCCGTACAACTTCGAGCGGGTGCCGGAGGTGCACTCGGAGCGGCCGCTGTTCGACCTGAAACACCCCGAGCTGCGCAAGTCGGCCGGCGCCGCGGTCGTCGCGGCTCCAGGGGGTACGAACTGATGGCCGCCGTGACGCCGCAGGTCACCGCCGGCACGGCCCACGGCCATGCCCAGAAGGGCATGGACACGGCCCTGATGGGCATGATGCTCTTCATCGCCAGCGAGATCATGTTCTTCGCCGGCCTCTTCGGGGCCTACTTCACCTTCCGGGGCCAGGCCCAGATCTGGCCGCCGGTGGGCTTCGACGTGGACCCCTTCCCGCT
This sequence comes from Candidatus Limnocylindrales bacterium, assembly GCA_044449585.1. Lineage (GTDB taxonomy): Bacteria > Chloroflexota > Limnocylindria > Limnocylindrales > CSP1-4 > DASPUH01. The sequence continues at coordinate 5,471 of JBIOID010000052.1, read as the reverse complement.
GCCGGCCATCCTGACTGCCGTCCTCGTGACCAGCTCGTTCACCATGCAGTACGCCACGATCGCCATCCGACGGGGCAATCGCACGGCCATGAACCGGGCGCTCGCCGTGACGCTCCTGCTGGGCCTCATCTTCCTGGCCGGCCAGCTGTACGACTACTCCAACCTGGACTTCAGCGTCCGCAGCGGCGTCTACGGCTCGCTCTTCTTCACCATGACCGGCTTCCACGGCGCGCACGTGCTGGGCGGCGCCATCGGCATCTTCGTGGTCCTCTCGCGCGGCGTGTCGGGCCAGTTCTCCAAGGACCACCACGTGGCGGTGGAGGCGGTGCACTGGTACTGGCACTTCGTCGACGTGGTCTGGATCGCCCTGTTCTTCACGCTCTACTTCCTGAAGTAGGCAGCCATGCATGACGGATCCGACGACGGCGGCATCCTGGCCAGCCTCCTGCGCAGCGGGCGGGCGGCCGTCGTGCTCGGCGTCCTGTTCGCCACGGCGGGGGTCATCTATCTCGTGCTCAACCACGGCACCAGCGGGGCCGACCTGGGCGGCCCGGCGTTACTCTTGATCCTCGCCGTAGCCATGACCTTCGGCTTCTGGATCCTGCTCAAGAACTCGGACGACCTGTAGCCGCCGGCGGGTGGGCCTGACGCGATGATCAACGATCTCCAGGGCCTGTGGAATGACCTCGTCACGCTGATCGGCCAGATCATCGCGCCCGATTGGGGCGCCGTCGTCAGCTGGGTGCCCTACCTGCTGCTGTTGCTGGCGCTGGTCGGCATCGCCACGATCGCCGTCCGCTGGGCCATGAACCGCGTCTGGACCGCCTCGCGGCTGCCCCGGCGCCTGACGGCCCCGCCGGCGCCGGCCGGGACGCACCTGCCCGGACCGTCGCCCTGGCCGTTCGTCGCCCCGATCGGCGCCGGCATCATGCTGCTGGGCCTGGTGTGGAAGCCGGGCCGCGTCGAGCCGCCGACGGTGGACCCGACGACCGGCGCCATCACCGTCGGCCAGGGCGCCAGCCTGACCGACCTGTTCAACCTGCCGGTGCTGCTGCTGGGGTTGCTCGTCCTCATCGTGGGCATCGTCGGCTGGTACCGCGACGCACGCCACGAATGGGTGCAGGTCGAGCAGGGTCATCCCGAGCCGACCGCCGCGGAGGTGGCTGCCACCACGGCCGGCGCCGAGCTGGTGACGCCGCCCGGGGTGCACCTGCCCGGACCCAGCCCGTGGCCCCTCTTCGTGCCGGTCGGTGCCGCGTTCGCGCTGCTCGGCCTGGTCATGAGCCCCGCCCTGGTCATCGGCGGCGCGCTGATGGTGCTGGTGGCGATCGTCGGCTGGTACCTCGACGCACGGCGCGAATACGGCTTCGTGGCGGAGGGCGCGATGCCCGAGCCGCGCACCCGTGATCCGGAGCGCGCCTTCCCGCGGACCGTCGCCGCGGCCTACGTGGGCATCGCCCTGGTGAGCGTGATGCTGGCCGCGACGCCGAGCATCCTGACCGCCGCAACCGCGCAGCCCAGCGCCCAGCCGAGCGCGTCGGCGGGCGGCGGGAGCGCGGCCATCGCGCTCGAGGCCAAGGATGTCAAGTTCGTCCAGACGTCGCTGTCCGCGGCCGCGGGCACGGCCTTCACGGTGAAGCTGACCAACGGCGACACGGTGCCCCACAACTTCGCCATCCTCAAGCCCGGCGGCGGACCCAGCGACTTCCTGTTCAATGGGCAGCCGCTGACCCAGGGCGGGACGAGCACGACCTACTCCGTGCCGGCCCTGCCGGCCGGCACCTATACCTTCATCTGCATCGTCCACCCCACGCAGATGACGGGCACGCTGACCGTCAAGTAGGGCGGCCACGCGCTTCCTTGCCGACCCGCGGCGCATCGCGCTGGCCGGCACCGCGACCCTGACCTTCCTGGCCGTGGTGCTGGTCGCGCTCGACCTCGGCCTCGGCCCGACGCCCGCGGCGCCCGGCCCATCAGGTCCGTCGGGCGCGCTCGCGACGCCCGTCGCCGTGGGCGGCCGCGGACCGCTGGAAGGCCAGCCAGCCCCGGCGTTCACGCTGCTCGACGCGGCCGGCCACGCGGTCAGCTTGGCCGACTACCGGGGCCGCCCCGTGATCGTCAACTTCTGGGCCTCGTGGTGCGGTCCCTGCACCGAGGAGTTCCCGCTGCTGGCCGCCGCTCGTCAACGCTATGCCGCCGCGGGCCTCGAGATCCTCGGCGTCGTCTATAAGGACTCGGCCAGCAACGCCGCCGCCTTCATGGCCGGCGAAGGCGCGGCCTGGCCCATGCTGCTGGACCCGCAGCAGGTCGTGAGCCGTGCCTACGGCGTGCTCGCCGTGCCGGAGAGCTTCTATATCGACGGGCAGGGGATCGTGCGCACGCTGAGCTTCGGGCCGCCACCGGCCAGCGGCATCGACGCCCTCATCGCCCGGATCGAGCCGTCACCGTCACCGGGCGCCAGCAGCAGCGCACCATGAGCGGCCCCACATCACCCGTCATCGAAGTCCGGGACCTGGTCAAGCGCTACGGCGGGCGAGCCGTCGTCGACGGCCTCGACCTGACCGTCGGGCGGGGCGAGATCCTGGCCCTGCTGGGCCCCAACGGAGCCGGCAAGACCACGACGGTCGAGACGATCGAGGGCTTCCGACGCCCCGACGGCGGGGTGGTCCGCGTGTTCGGCCTGGATCCGCGGCGCGACGGCCCTCGCCTCAAGCCCCGCTGGGGGCTGATGCTGCAACGAGCGGACCTGTGGAACCAGGTCCGCGTGCTCGAGGCCGTGCGCCTGTTCGCCGCCTTCTACCCGGCCCCCCTGGATCCGGCCGAGGTGCTGGAGCGGGTCGGTCTGGCGGAGCGTCGCAGCGCGCGCTACCGGACCCTGTCGGGCGGCGAGCGCCAGCGCCTGAGCCTCGCCCTGGCCCTCGTGGGCCGGCCGGAGCTGGCCCTCCTGGACGAACCCACCGCGGCCATGGACGTGACGGCGCGGCGGGCCACATGGGAGCTGCTGCGCGGCCTGCGCGATCAGGGCACGAGCGTGCTGCTCACGACCCACCTCCTGGACGAGGCGGATGGACTGGCCGACCGCGTGGCGATCATGGACCGCGGCCGGCTGGTGGCCGTGGGGACGCCGGCCGAGCTGCGCGACGCGGACGCCGGAGCCGCGGAGGGCGGGGCCGCCGTCCGGCACCTCGAGATCGTGCTGCGGGCGCCGCTCGACGCGCAGGCGCAGGCCGAGCTGACGCGCCTGCCGAGCCTGGCCGCGGCGCCCACGACCGTGGTCGCCGTGCGTCCGGGTACCTATCGCGTGGCGACCGACGACCCCGGGGCGGCCCTGCGCGAGGTGGCCGCCTGGCTGGAGGGGCGCCACATCGTGCCGATCGCGCTGAGCTTCGCGGCCCCGTCACTGGAAGAGGTCTTCATCCGCCTCACGAGCGACGATGCGCCGGAGCCGGGAGCCGGCCGATGAGGCCGTTCACCGCCCAGCTGGCCATGGAGCTGCGCCTGACCCTGCGGCGCGGGGAGAACCTGCTGGTCACGCTGGGCATCCCCCTGCTGCTGCTCGTCTTCCTGGCCAGCGCGCCGTTCATCCCCGCGCCGGCGGACGGCACGCCGCGCCTCGACCAGCTGGTGCCCGGCATCCTCTGCCTGGCCCTCATCTCCACCGGCCTCGTCTCGCTGGGCATCGCCACCGCCTTCGAGCGCGGCAACGGCACCCTGAAGCGGCTGGCCGGCTCGCCGCTGCCACGCTGGGCGCTGGTGGCCGCCAAGACCGGCGCCGTCACCGCCACGGTCATCGTGCAGGTCGTCGTCCTGGCCGCGGCGGGCGTGCTGCTGGGCTGGGCGCAGCCGGGCGGTGTCCTGGGCGGGCTGGCAGCGGCATCGCCGTGGCTCCTGCTCGGCACCATCTGCAGCGCCGCGGCGGGGCTGCTGCTGGCGGGCCTCCTGCGCCCCGAGGCCACCCTCGCCGTGGCCAACGCGCTGTACCTGCTGATCCTGCTGTTCGGTGGGGTGATCGTGCCGGTGAGCGACCTCCCGTCACCGGTGGCCGGCCTGGCCGGCGCCCTGCCGCCCGCCCTGATGGCCGATCTCGTGCGCGGCGCGCTCACGCCGGCCGGGGTCGTGGCCCCCGCCGAGGCGCTGGGCCTGGCGGCCTGGACGGTCGCCATCGTGGCGGCCACGCTGGTCAGCTTCCGACCCGGCGAGGACTGACCGCGCACCCGCGGCGGCCGGAAAAGAGAACGACCCTGGGGGCGGGGCCCAGGGTCGTCCAAGTCAATATGCCGGTTGGTTGCGGGGGACGGATTCGAACCGCCGACCTTCGGGTTATGAGCCCGACGAGCTGCCGCTGCTCCACCCCGCGATTTACAATCCTAGCCGGTCGAGCCGGAACGGTCAAACGCCCCGGGCGACCCCCTGAGCGCCGTGCCCCGAGGAGTCACGTGCCGGATCACCGCCCCTTGAAGGTCGGGGTGCAGCTGCCGGAGGTCGAGCGAGCGGTCCGCTGGTCGGAGCTGCTGGCCATGGCGCAGGCGGCGGAGGCGGTCGGACTCGACTCGCTGTGGGTGGGCGATCACCTGCTGTACCACTGGCCGACGCAACCGCCGCGCGGTCCGTGGGAGGCCTGGTCGGTCCTGGCCGCGCTCGCGGCGGCCACCACGCGCCTCCAGCTGGGGCCGCTCGTCTCCGCCACCAGCTTCCGGGCGCCGGCGCTCCTGGCCAAGATGGCGGCCACCGTCGACGAGATCAGTGGGGGGCGCCTCATCCTGGGCCTGGGTGCCGGCTGGAACGAGACCGAGTACCGCGCCTACGGGTTCCCCTACGACCAGCGGGTGGCCCGCTTCGAGGAGGCCTTCACCATCATCCGCACGCTGCTGCGCGAGGGCGCCATCGACTTCGAGGGGCGCTTCTACAGCGCCCGCGACTGTGAGCTGCTGCCACGCGGGCCGCGGCCCGGCGGTCCGCCGCTGCTCATCGGGTCCCGGGGCGCACGCATGCTGCAGATCACGGCGCCGCACGTCGACGCCTGGAATGCGTGGCACGACTGGTTCGGCAACCGGCCGGCCGGACTCGAGCCGATCCTCGGGGAGCTGGCGGCGGCGGAGGCAGCGGCCGGGCGCACGCCCGGTGCCATCGAGCGCACGGCGACGGCCCTGGTCGGCATGCCCGGCGGGACGGGGCGGTTCCAGGGCGACGCCGTGGGCGCGGGCACGCCGCCGCTGAGCGGTGATCCGGACGCTCTCGCAACGAGCCTGTGCGCGTACGCGGCCATCGGCGTGAGCCACGTCCAGCTCGTGCTGGACCCCATCACGGTCGGCTCGATCGAGGCGCTCGCCCCGACGCTCGAGCTCCTCGACGCGGCCTGAGGCGCGGCGCCGATCCGGCGTAGCTAGACGGTCGGCTTCACCACCATGCAGAAGATGATCAGCAGCAACAGGACGGTCAGGACCATACCCGTCACCTGGCTCCGCTTGATG
>JBIOID010000051.1:0-10427 GCA_044449585.1 Candidatus Limnocylindrales bacterium | reverse complement strand
TGGCGTGGGGTGGGGGCGCGTCCCGGGCGGGGGCCCCGAGCCCTATTCGGCCCGGTTCCAGCCATCGCCCGCGCGGGCCGCCTGAGCCGGCCGACCGACCCGCCCGGCCGCCCGTCCCGCCGGTCCTGGGTCCGGCGGGACGACCGTACCAGCGCCCGCGGGTAGCCAGCGGCGCAGGCTGGGGTCGTTCTCCGAATGCCCGGTGGAGGCATCGTGCGATCCTGGCTCATGGCCCTCGTCCTGGTCGTCTCGGGGGCGGTGGAGCCAGCCCTAGCCCGAGCGGCTCGATAGCATGGCCGCCATGCGTCCCGTGCCCGTCATCCGCGCGCCGACACCGATCGACGCGGCCGCAGCCGCGACGCTCCAGGCGCGCAACTGGGCCGTCACGTATGCCTCCGCCTTCGCCTCAGCGGCGGTCGGACGGGCGATCGCGGCGGACCGCCGCGCCCACTGGGAGCGCCTCCTGACGGGCGGTCCGCCCGATCGCGGCGCACTGGTGGCGGAGCTCGGTGGGCGGATCATCGGGCTCGTCGAATGGCAGATCGGACCCGACGGCGACCCCACGGTCGGCGAGGTGCACGCCCTCCACGTCGATCCGGACGCACACCGCCAGGGCGTCGGCCGGGCGTTGCTGGCGGCGGCCGCCGCATCGTTGCGCGACCGCGGGGCGCGCCGAGCCTTCCTCTGGGTGCTGGCCGACAACTCGTCCGCGCGTGCCTTCTACGAGCATCAAGGCTGGCCCTGGGACGGGACCTGCGTCGACCGACCGCTGGGTGGCTACCCGGACCTGCCGTCGGTCACCGAGTGCCGCCATGCCCGCCACCTCGATGGGGCCATCAGCCCAGGAACGTAGCGATCGCCTCGCTCGACGTGGGATGGGTGTTGATGCCGTAGTGGTTGGCGTCGACCTCCACCGCCCGCGCCGACCCGACCTGCTCGAGGAAGGCATCGCGCTCCGCTGGCGGCACGATGAAACCGGTGCCTTCCATCAGCTGTTGGGTCGCCCGCAACAGGAGCGTGGGCATCACGACGTCCGGCCACAGCACGTGCGGGTCGTGGGTCTCGCCATAGGCCGCGTCCTCCAGCACCGCCGCGCGATCGCTGCGGGCGCGCACGCCGCCGGCGACGGGCATCAGCTCATAGCGGAAGTAGCGCTCCCAGTAGGGACTCCACGGTCGGATGGTCCCCAGGCGCTGCACGAGGTCCAGGTACGCCTCAACGGATGGGTAGACCGAGCCGAGACGGTCGACCGCCGCCCGGATGAGCGGGACGGTCGCCGGGTCGGGAGCACCACAGGCATCGATCAGCACGGCCGAGGCCAGACGGTGCGGCGCAAGGCGGGCGATCTCCATGGCCACGAAGGCGCCCATCGATTGGCCGACCACGGCGAACCGGGCGGACCCCAGGGCGTCCGCCACGGCCAGCACGTCCTGGGCATGGTTCACCCACCCATAGGTGCCGGGTCCCGTGACGTCGCTCTGGCCCCGGCCGCGCAGGTCGAGCGTGACGACCTGACGGCGGTCGCTGGCGAGGCGCTCGGCCAGGAAGTCGAATCCGCGCAGGTTGGCCGAGAGCCCGGGGACGCACAGCACCAGATCGCCTGTCTCGCCGCCGAAGCGCTCGACATGCACGCTGCCGGAGACCAGGCGCAGGTCCAGCGGCGCGCCGCTCGGAGGTGGCGCCATGGGGCCCGCAGTGCCGCTCATGGCTGGATCGTCGTCCCGCAAGTCGCGCTGCCGGAGACATGCAGTGTGTGCGGCGATGGCGTGGCCCCGGCGGCCACCGACTCGGTGACATCCCCGGCCATCCGGGCGCCCCCGGCCACCAGCGTGACCGACCCGGCGCCGGGACCCGTGTAGAACGTGCCCGCCGCCTTGCTCTCCACCGCCACCTGGAGGTGATCCGCACTGGCTGTCACGTCGACCAGGACGGGCGTCGTGCCGGCCGTCGCCAGGCCGCTGATCCCGACGAAGACGCCCGAGGTCGTGTCGGTGCAGCCGACGTGGACGCTGGTGAGGGCGCCGTCGAGTCGCCCGTAGGGCGTCAGACCGCTGACCACGACATCGGCGCTGCCCGGCTGTTGATCGCCGCAGTCGATCGTACCGGTGATCGAGCTGAGGGCCCCGATGTCGCCGGTGGCCGTACCGGCCGGCGTGATCTCAGTGAGCGCAGAGTCGAGGTGCGCGCCCGAGGCCGCGTCGAACGCCGTCACCCCGCTGCCCTGGAAGCTGCGCAGGCGCAGGGTGGAGGCGGAGCCGGTCCCGGCGCGCACTTCCACGTGGCCCGCGACGACAAAGATGACGATCTGGGGCCCGCTCGTCCCCGCCTGGCCGAGGTAGAAGATCTGCGGACCATCGAGCGACGGCTCGCCGCAGATGATCTCCTGGGTGCTGGTCGGGCCGCTCAGCCCGGCCGTGCCGACCAGGGTGAACTGGGCACTTGCCGGACCCTTGCTGACGGCCGGTGAAGGCGATGGTGTGACGACGGCGCTCGTCGCGGGTGACGCCGTTGCCGGGCCGGCTGCCGTCGACGGGACCGGCGACGCGGCCGTCCCGCCGCAAGCCGCCACCAGGAAGATGCTGGCGATCGCCACGCACGCCCGACGCACGGCGGCGCGGGCAGATGCGCGCGGCAGGTCTGAGTGAGGCACGCGCGAACGATACCCGCTCCTCGGTGGGCCGACTGGCTCGGTGGGCCGACCGACCCCGGCCGGCGGTGACAAAGGTCCTTGACATCCCGGTGCTGACAAGGTAGCTTTACACCTATGACGAACGACGTCCGGAAGCTGCGGGAGGGCCGCGGCCTCAGCCAGGGGCAGCTCGCGCAGGCACTGCGCGTGTCGCGCCAGACGATCAACGCCATCGAGACCGGCCGGTACCTGCCATCGCTCCCGCTCGCCTTCGCCATCGGCCGGTTCTTCGGCACGCGCCTAGAGGAGATCTTCCATGTCGACGAACCTGTCTAAGTGGGTCGTGCCGGTCGTCGGCCTGGTCATCGGACTGCTCATGGCGGCCGCCCTCCTCGGCCGCCAGGCGAGCGTCGGCCAGGCGGCCATCGCGTTCGCCATCGTGGCCGCCTACGCCATCGCGTTGCGCCTGCTCCAGTCGCGCTCCGACATGGCCAGCCTCCTGTCGGGCCTGCCGGCCGACGAGCGGTGGGAGTCGATCAACACGCGCGCGCTGTCGGTCGCCGCCCAGCTGCTCGCGGTCGCCCTGGTGACCGCGTTCCTGCTCACCCAGTTCAGCGGCGGGGACTCGACACCCTACGCCTGGCTCGGCGCCCTCTTCGCGGCGGTGTACCTCGGGGGCCTGGTCTGGTACCGCCAGCGTTCCTGATCCGGGGGCGAGGCGGTCCGCGGCCCGGCTACGAGATGATCAGGGCCGTGACCATGCCGAACATGCCATGCATGCCCTCGGCGTGCGGCAGGATGTGGCAGTGGAAGGCCCACGCGCCGGGGTTGTCGCAGTCGATCAGCACGTCGTAGCGCTCGCCGGGGTTGACCCCCAGCGTGTCGCAGCGGAAGGCGGCCGAGCCGAGCGGGTAGCCGTCCCGGGCCAGGACCTGGAAGTGCGTCCCGTGCAGGTGCCAGGGATGGGTCATCACGCCTTCGTTCATGAAGCGGACCAGCACCCGCTCCCCGAGCTTGGCGACGATGGGGGCGGTGGCTGGGAACTGGCGACCGTTGATGGTGAATCCGCCGAGCTGGTCGTTGCTGATCCAGATGACCTCCTGGGTCACGCCGTACTTGCGGTCGTAGCGCTGGCTCGCGTCGGCCGGATCCACGATGAAGGCGCCCAGCAGGCCGCGGCCGACCTGGTCGGTCGCGTTGTGGTGCGAGTGGTACATGTGCGAGCCGAACGGACCGGCTGTGAACTCGTAGGTGAACGACGCGCCGGGCACGATGGGCGGCTGGGTGATGAAGGGCACGCCGTCCATCGCATTGGGCAGCGCCTGACCATGGAAGTGGATGCCGGTCGTCTCGTGCAGGTTGTTCTGGAAGGTGGCCCGCAGGCGCTCGCCCTCCGCGACCCGGAGCAGGGGCCCGGTCCAGCTGGCGTTGAAGCCCAGCGCCTGGACGGGCGGGCTGACGGCGTCGGTCCGGTGCGTGATCTCGTCGACGGTGAGCTGGAAGACCTTGGTCGACCCGTCCATGGTGTAGGCCAGGGGGGCGTTGGGGAGCGTCTGGTCGAGCTTGGTGTACTCGCCGCCCAGGAAGCGATCGACGGCTGCCTTGGCGTCCACGTCGTGCTGGCCCCAGCCCGCCGGGATGGTCGCCGCCGTGCCGGCGCTTGCGCCGCTGCTGCCGGACGGGGCAGCCGTCGTCGGCGCCGCCGTGGGTGACGTCTCCGGGGTCGCATTGCCGTGGTCGTGGCCGGTCGCCTGCGCACCGACGCTGCCAGAGCCCGAGCCGCTGGGCGAGGGCGGCGGTGTCCAGGCGGGTGCCAGGGCGGGCGCACAGGCCGCGAGCGTGGCCACCACCAGGCCCCCGCCGGTCAGGGCGCTGGCCTGCAGGAAGCGGCGCCGGGTCAGGCCCGGGTCGAGATCGGTCGGTTCGGACGGGGGCGGCGTGGCGATCGTATCCATCCCTGCAGCCTGCCGACCGGGGCCCCGACCCACGAGGGCCGTCTGACACGTCCGCCTCGGGACCTTCGACTCGACGTGGCCTGACGCGGGCCGACCGCGCGACGTACCGTACGCTGGTGAAGCTGACCGCCCCGTGATGGCCGCGACCTGATCACCGCACGGGGCTCCGTTCGAGAGGTCCTGGGGGCGGCCCTCCGGCTGGGCCTGACGTCGTTCGGCGGGCCGATCGCCCACGTGGGCTACTTTCGACGCGAGTACGTGACGCGACGAGGGTGGCTCGACGAGCACGCCTTCGGTGAACTCGTGGCGCTGTGCCAGTTGTTGCCGGGCCCGGCCAGCAGCGAGCTGGGCATCGCCATCGGGACGTTACGCGCCGGCCGTCTCGGCGGGTTGGCCGCGTGGGTCGGCTTCACGCTGCCCTCGGCCATCGTGCTGACCGCCTTCGCCCTCCTGACCACCGGTACGGATCTCAGCTCCGCCGGGTGGGTGGAGGGCCTCAAGCTGGCGGCGGTGGCGGTGGTCGGGCAGGCCGTCTGGTCGATGGGGCGGACGCTGGCGCCCGACCTGCCTCGCGCCGCCATGGCGGTCGTGGCGGCGGTGATCATGCTGCTGGCCCCGACGCCGCTCCTCCAGGTCGTCGTCATCGTCGGCGGCGGCGCGATCGGCTGGCGCTTCCTGCGCGGCGGCGGCGACCATCGCCCGGTCGCCGAACCGCGCCCGACGGGCCGCCGGGTCAGCATCCTGTGCCTCTCCGCGTTCGGCCTGCTCCTGCTGGCGCTGCCGCTGGCCCGCGCCGCCACGGGCGACCAGACGATCGCGGTCATCGACGCCTTCTACCGGGCTGGTGGGCTGGTCTTCGGCGGCGGCCACGTCGTGTTGCCCCTGCTGCACGCGGCCGTCGTGCCACCGGGCTGGATCTCCGATGGCCGCTTCGTGGCCGGCTACGGCGCGGCGCAGGCGGTCCCGGGACCGCTCTTCACGTTCGCGGCCTACCTCGGGGCCGCGCTGGGCCCCGCGCCCAACGGGGTGCCCGGCGCCGTCATCGCCCTGGGCGCGATCTTCCTGCCCGCGTTCCTGCTCATCTGGGGCGCCCTGCCGTTGCTGGATCTGCTGCGACGATCGGCGTCGTTCACGGCCGCGACGCGTGGCACGAACGCGGTCGTGGTGGGCATCCTCGGCGCGGCGCTGATCACGCCCATCGGCACGGCCGCCCTGCATACGCCACTCGAGGCCGGGCTCGCGGCGACCGGGTTCCTCGTCCTGTCGACCGGTCGGGTGCCGCCCATCGTGCTGGTCGCCGCGGCCGCCGCTGTCGGTCAGGCCCTGGCGCTAGCCTGAGCGGGGCGACGCGGGCGCCTTATCGCCGCCCGGCACACCCGAGCACTCGCCCCGCAGATCGATCCAGCGATCCTGGTCGCGCACGAGCACCTCTGCCCGGATGAGTCCGCAACCGTTGCACACCGCGACCACGACCGACGAACGGCCCGTGCCACTCGGCGCGGGATACGTCCCGACGGAGGCCGCCTCGCTGGCCAGGAACGTCCAGCGATGGGCCATGGGCGGCTGGCTGCCGCTCACAGGACGGCGCTCACGGTGCGCAGGAACCAGCGGCCGGTGGCCCGCACGACGGTGTCCAGGCCCGTCATGTCCCGCCGGTCATCGACGCGGCCGCCCGCCGGCGAGAAGTAGCCGCCCAGTTCAAGGCGACCCGGTCGCAGCCGCAGCCGACCGGCGAACACCGGGAACCGGGGGTCCGGTTCCACGGCATGCCAGTCGATCCATACATCCCACCCGGGGTCGACGGGCGAGACGGCACTGAGCGTCACGAGGACCGACTCGCGGAGGATGAGGTGATCGTCGCCACCGATCTGGAGATCGAGATCGCAGCGATAGCTACGGGCACCCGGCCGGATATCCGGTGCCCGTTCGCCCAGCCAGGGGGCGGTCTCGAGGCCGAAGAGCTTCGGTACCCACTCCAGCCGCAGCGGGCCGGCCAGGGCCAGTCGCAACGGCGTCGCATCGACGGCGATCCCCGCCTGGGCGATCTGGGGGGCAAGGCGCATAAGGGCAGCCTCCGGTGCGACGGGCCGGCCCACCGAGTCCCCCGGCCGTCAGCCCTGCTGCCCACGATACGCCTGCCCTGGTAGCGGTGTTCCAATGGGACCCGCACGGGTCAGGGGCCCGATGGTGGAAGGAGCGGCGCACCGCCCGGGTGCGCCGCTCCTCAAGGGGGCCGCTCAGTTCGACGGAGTGGCCTGCCCGGCCGACCCGGACGAGCCGGAGGACATGCCCGGACAACCGCCCGGCATGGCCCCGTGCGTGCCACCGGCGGCGCCGGGGGCGCCGGAAGCGGCCGGCGCCGACGACGGGGTCGGGGAAGCGGCGTTGGCGACGGCCACGCCCCCGACCGTGAGCAGGCTCACCGCCAGCAGCACGGTGGCTGCCAGCCGGGTCGGGATGGACCTGCCGCGAGCCGTTTCGGGCGTCCCGATCGATGCGGCGTGGTCGTCGATGGGTTCATTTGTCATGAGCGAACTCTCCTTGGTGTCAGGTGGGGCTGGATGGAGGACGGTACGGGTCGTCGACCATAGGCACTACCTCCGCTACGGGACGCGAGGCGGATCCCTTCATGACCCGCTGGTGGCGACCCCCGCGAGGTCGTAGAGCGTTCCGCCGGCGGAGCTGCCGGTGTCCACGACCGTGCCGACCGAGGCGGCCCAGGTGTCGATGGCGCTGATCGAACTGGACCCGTTCGCACCACCGCTGCCGCCCCCCGTGCCCGACCCCTGGACCAGCAGGTACCGGATCCGGCCCGAGGCCACGTACGCCTTGAACTCGGCCAGCGTGGGCGCCGGGTCGCTGCCGGTGAAGCCGCCCATGGCCATGACCGGTTCTCCGGAGGCCAGCTCGATCGACGCGGCGTTCATCGACGAGTCCACTGCGACGATCCAGGACGCGCTGCCGCGGTGGGCGACCAGGTAGTCAACCAGGGTCTGGTCGACCGTGCTGCCACCGGGTCCGCCGCCGACCGTGCCCGCGGTGCCGCCGGGGGGCGTGCCACCGAGCGGCCCGGTGGCTCCGAAGCCACCGTTCGGAGGCGTTCCACCCCCCAGGCCGGGAGCGCCGCCGAAGCCACCGGGCGCGCCACCGATGCCGCCCTGCCCAGCGCTCGTGTCGGCGACACTGACCGCCGGCCCCGCGCTCGGATCGCCGCCGGCATAGGCCGTGTTCATGGTATCGATGGCGTACGCAGCCGGGCCGATGAGCAGGGCCGCGAAGGCGAGGCCAAGGACCGCCGTCGAGAGCCGCGCCAGGTGGGGGCGGTGGGGCATGGCCACGACGAGCGCCATGGCGCCGGCCACGGCCAGCACGACGATGTCAACGCCGGGCGCGAGATCTGGCGACCGACCCAGCAGCTGCGCGCTGCACCAGGCCGTCACGACGATGGCGCCCGCGAGCACCACCCCGCCGATCCAGGAGCGCGCGCGCAGCGCCCACAGGTCGACGATACCGGCCCCGACCAGGGCGGCTACCGCCGGCGCCAGCGCGACGGTGTAGTACGAGTGGATGACGCCGGACATGAGACTGAAGACGGCCGCCGTGGTCAGGAACCAGAGGCCCCACATCAGGTAACCGGCACGCCGGGGGTCGGTCCGCGCGGCCCGCAGGCGCAGGAGCAGGCCGGAGACGAGGCCGACCATGGCCATCGGGATGAACCAGGCGACCTGACCGCCTAACTCGGCATTGAACAGGCGCAGCAGACCGGGCGTGCCGGAAAAGCCGCCTCCCCCACCGCCACCGCTGCCCGGGTTGCCGCTGCCGCCGAAGATCCGGCCCAGCCCGTCGTAGCCGAAGATCAGGTCCAGCACGCTGTCATTCGTGCTGCCCCCGATGAATGGCCGCGCGGCCGCCGGGATCGCCTCCACGATGACGACCCACCAGCCGCTCGCGATCACGACTGCGACCAGGCTCACCAGCAGACCGGCCACGCGACGACGCACGCCGCCGGGCCCCGCCACGACGTACGTGATGGCGAAGGCCGGCAGCACGAGATACGCCTGCAGGTACTTGGTCAGGAAGGCGCAGCCCACGAGCACGCCCGCCAGGGCCAGCCAGCGGAGTCGGTCGGTGGCCATGCCGCGCAGGAATGCCCCGGCCGCCGCGACCAGCAGCAGGGTCAGCACCGCGTCGGGATCGTCGAAGCGGAAGATGAGCACGGCCGCCGGTGTCAGCGCCATCACCACGGCGGCGACCGTGGCGGCGACCGGCCCGAAGGAGTGGCGCACGACCACGAACAGGATGGCCACGGTGGCCACGCCCGCAAGGGCCTGCGGCAGCAGGATGCTCCACGAGCTGAGCCCGAAGAGGCGTACGGAGAGCCCCATCAGCCACAGCGCGAGAGGCGGCTTGTCGACCGTGATGAAGTTCGACGCATCCAGCGACCCGAAGAACCACGCGGACCAGCTCCGGGAGGCGGCCAGGGCCGCCGCGGAGTAGTACTCATTGGCATAGCCACTGACGGTCAGGTTGACCAGGTACAGCAGGGCGGCGAGCAGCGCGGAGCCGGCGAAGGCCGGACGGACCCAGATCGGATCCTCCGATCGCCCCCGGGCGAGGCCGCGGATCCAGGCGAGAAGGCCCGATGTCCCGACGGCGTTGGTGCGGGTGACGGTGGTGCCGCTTGTCATGCCGCGGAGTCTCGTCGCCCGTCCCTTGCGGAGCGGTTACGGCGTCAGCGGGGCCAGCGGAGCGGTCGCACGCGCCAGGTCGGGCATCCCGCCACGTCAGGTTCAGGCCGACGCCCGGGAGGGCGTCCCGGCCGACCCGACGGCACCTTCCTCGTCGTTACAGAACCAGCACGTTCATGCAGGTTCCCAACGATCCTGACCGCACCGGTCCGGCGCGCCCACGAGCGCGCCCTCGCGCGCCCGCCTTACCCACTCGGACATCCGCGCAACGGAGCTGCGCCACCGGACGTCAGACGCCCATATCGGCCAAGATGCCTTCCCATCACGGTGATTTCCGGGCCCTTCGTGGCCGGCTAGGGCGCCTGATGTCCCATCTGGCCGCGGAGGAGCCGCATGTTGGCCGTAACGAGCCTTTGATGTCCGACGGCGAGGTTACGCAGGCTTTCCGCCGGCGCGGTCAGCCGTGCCCGCGTGTGGACACGCCGATGCCGGCCACGTCGGCCGGCATCGGCAGTCGCGAACATGTCGTCGTTGGCAGGCGACACGATGCAGCGGATCGCGGTGGGCGCGAGCTTGGCGTCGGCCATATCCATCCAGCGCTCGACGCCGTGGATGATCTCCGCCTTGAAGCGGCGGTCGACGAGGGTCGGATCGGCCGCCCAGGCGTCGACCTCCTCGTGCGAGAGGCGTACCGGGTAGTAGCCACGGTCGGAGATGCGACGCTCCATGGCCCGCACCTCCTCCTCGGTCGCCAGGTCGTGGCGCTGCTCCTGGAGCGTCACCTGCCAGGTCGCGCCGTCGGCCACGATGGGCACCATCGCCTTGCCCGCCATGTCGCCGCCCATGATCAGCACGTCCGCCTTGTGGAACGCGCCCGCGTTCAGGAACTTGCGCCAGCAGACGTCCGACCCGTGGACGTCCGTGACGAAGAAGATGCGCATCCCGCCCACATCGCTGCCACGACCCCCCACGCGCCCCTCTCGCGTGCGGGACAGGATACCGACCGCCCGACCCTCGTCAAGACGGGCCGCGGGCCCATGGCAAGGCACCGGTGGGGCCGTCGCACCCACCTCGCTCGGCGGGAGTCCTGACGGCCCGACGCTAGACTGTCGAGGGGCGCTTCCGCCCCAGCCGGGTGGTGGGGTGATGCAGGTG
>JBIOID010000050.1:0-10633 GCA_044449585.1 Candidatus Limnocylindrales bacterium | reverse complement strand
TGCGCTACGGCCTGGGCACCGTCGCCGTGGTGGCCACCTACACCCTGCACCGCCTGGGCCTGCGCCGCGACCCGCGCTTCGTGCCCCTCGGCCCACCGCCCGCTGCGAGCGACGAGGCGGGCCGCCCGGCGGGCACGCACGGAGAACCCTAGGCGGGCGGCTCCGCCGCCTCGATCGACGTGCCCTCGCGCCGCGCCCGCACGAACGCGCGCAGCTCGTCGAAGCGCCAATCGACATAGCGCAGGCTCAGGGCACCGGCGATGGCCACCGGCACCGTGCCCAGCAGGTGGCTGAGGACGCCGAGGGCCAGCACCTGCGGGCCGTCGAGACCGGCGGCCGTGCCGACGTACACGACCGCGAATTCGAACGGACCGATGCCGGCCGGCGCGGACGGGATGGCCGCGCCCAGGTTGGCCGCCGTGACCATCGCCAGGAGCACCAGCGGCGGGACCGTCAGCCCCAGGGACGCCGCCGCGATGGCGAAGACCAGGGTGCCGGTCACCCAGCTGACCAGCGAGAGCAGCAGCGCCGGGGCCACGACACGCGGCGTCGCGGCGTCCACCAGGGCATGCCCGAAGGCGCCGAGATGCGGCACCACACGCTGCCCGCGGCCACGCCCGAAGGTCGCGACGAAGCCGTCGATGAGCCGCCGCATCCACCGGTCGGGCACCAGCGTGGCCGTTAGCAGGACCACCCAGCCGCCCACCGCGACGACCGTGAAGGCACCCGTCACGCCGCTGCCGATGCCCACCAGCCGGGCCGCGATGGCGCCCAGGGTGGCCGCGACGACCACGTCCAGGCCGCGTTCGAGGACGATCGAACCGAGCGCCCGGAGCTGGCCGACATGGGCCCGCGTGCCCGCCAGGTGGGCGCGCACGAACTCGCCCAGCCGGCCGGGCAGCATGATGTTCACGAGGTAGCCCACGACGATGTAGCGGAACGTCTCGCGGAAGCCCGGCCGCGGGTCATGGGCCAGCAGGATGTCCCAGCGCACAGTCCGTGCGCACAGGTCGAAGAGCACCAGTGGCACGGCCAGGACCAGGATCGCGAGCTGCGCCTGAGCCAGGATCGCGAGGGCCTCGCCGGGGCTCACCTCCAGCAGCACGAGCCCGATGAGGCTGGCGCTGATGGCGAGCCCAGCCAGGCCGGTCGTCAGGCGGCGCACGGGTCAGGCGTCGATGAGCCGCAGCTCCCGGCCCGCCGTGGCAAAGGCGTCCAGGCAGGCCTGCAGATCGTCGCGCGTGTGCTCCGACGAGACGATGGTGCGGATGCGGGCCCGGTCGAGCGCCACGGTCGGGTAGACGACCGCCTGGGCGAATACGCCCAGCTCCAGCAGCCGTGCGCTGAGGCGGCCGGCACGCTCGGAGTCACCCACGATGACCGGCGTGATGGGCGTCTCGCTGATGCCCGTGTCAAAGCCCAACCCGGTCAGCCCCGCCTTGAAGAAACGGGTGTTGTCCCACAGCCGTTCGATCCGCTCCGGCTCGCCCTCGAGGACATCGAGGGCCGCCAGGCAGGCGGCGACGACCGCCGGTGGATGCGAAGTTGAGAACAGGATCGGCCGCGCGCGCTGGATCAGGTAGTCGCGCAGCGCCTGGGTGCCCGCCACGTAGCCGCCCAGGACGCCGACCGCCTTGGAGAGCGTGCCGACCTGGATGTCCACGCGCCCGTGCAGCCCGAAGTGGTCGATGGTCCCGCGGCCGTTGCGGCCCAGGACCCCAGAGGCGTGCGCGTCGTCGACCATCACCGCTGCCTCGTACCGCTCAGCCACGTTGCAGATGCCGGGCAGCGGGGCGATGTCGCCATCCATGCTGAAGACGCCGTCGGTGATGACCAGGATGTGCTCGTACGCGCCGGATGGGCCGCCCTTGGCCCGGGCCTCGCGCAGCACGGTCTCCAACCCGTCCACATCCTTGTGAGGGAAGACCGCCCGGGCCGCCTTGGAGAGACGCACGCCGTCGATGATCGAGGCGTGGTTGAGCTCGTCGCTGACGATCAGGTCGCGCTCGTCGGTGATGGTCGGGATGACCCCGCTGTTGGCGGTGAAGCCCGACTGGAAGGTCAGGACGGCCTCGGTGTGCTTGAAGGCGGCCAGCCGCCGCTCGAGTTCCTGGTGGAGGGTCATCGTGCCGGCGATCGTGCGCACGGCCCCGCTGCTCACGCCCAGGTCGCGCACCGCGGCGAGGGCCGCCTCGACCAGGTGGGGATGCGTAGCCAGGCCCAGGTAGTTGTTGGAGGAGAGGCTGATGACCGGGCGACCGTCCATGACCGCGTGCGGCGTCTGCGGTCCATCGAGGACCCGCAGCGGGCGGTACAGCGACTTGGCGCGCAGGTCGGCCAGCGCCGCGTCCAGGTAGGCCAGGGGATCGGATCGCTCGGCCATGGCCACAGGCTACCGCGTCGGCGGGGTGGTCACTCGGCCGCTTGGGGCAGCAGCACGACCTTGCCGGCATGGCCGGCGGCCACCAGGTCGAAGGCCTCGGCGAAGCGGTCCAGCGGCAGGCGGTGGGTGATGATGGGGCTCAGGTCGAGGCCCTCCTCCAGGAGCGCGGTCGTGCGGTACCACGTCTCCCACATGCGCCGCCCGGTGATGCCGTAGACGCGCACACCCTTGAAGATCAGCTCCGCCGAGATGTCCATCGTGGCCGGGTGGGCGTGGGTCCCGAGCAGGGACACCCGACCGCCGTTGGTCACCGCGGCCAGGCCAGCGTGCAGGGCGGCCTCCGCACCCGACATCTCGAGGATCACGTCCACGCCGTCGCCGCCGGTCGCCGTACGCAGCCGGGCGGCGACGTCCTCGTGGGCATCGATCGTCTCGTGGGCGCCCATCGTGGTGGCGACCGCCAGCCGCTCCGGGTTGAGGTCGGTGGCGAAGACGTGGCGGGCGCCGGCCATGCGCGCGATCGCTACGGCCATCAGGCCGATGGGGCCGCAGCCCAGCACGGCCACCGTCTCACCGGCGATCTCCTCCACGAAGGCCGCGTGGACGGCGTTGCCCATCGGCTCCTGGAGGGCTGCCACCTCCGGCGCCAGGCCGGTCGACACCCAGGCATTCGTCTCCGGCAGGATGGCGTACTGGGCGAAGACGCCCGGCGCCTGGACGCCCAGGATGCGCAGGTGCTGGCACACGTGGGCGCGGCCGGTGCGGCACTGGTAGCACGTCCAGTCGACCAGGTGGGTCTCGGCCGCCACCAGCTCGCCCAGCGGGACGCGCGTGGCGCCCGGGCCACGGGCCACGACGAGGCCGGCCATCTCGTGTCCGAAGACCATGGGCGGGCGCATGTTGGCCTGCGCCCATGCATCCCAGCGTTCGATGTGCACGTCGGTACCGCACACGCTGGCCGCGAGGACCTCGATCAGCAGCTCCCCCGGACCGGGCTCGGGCACGGGGACGTCGCGGATCACCGCACCGGGCGCCGCGTGCTCCTTGACCAGCGCGCGCATGGTGCGCATGGCTCAGACGCAGACGCTCTGCTCGGGATTGGCCTGATCCTGCCACTGCTCCATGAAGGTGATGGCCGCCTGCTTGTCGAAGGTGTTGGTCAGTTGCACGCGATCCCAGGCGAGGTAGGCGAAGCGCGACGTCATGCTGTCGAAACGCAGCACGATGAGCTTGTTGGCGTCGCCACACGTCTTGGCCGTGGCTGACTGGGGGGCCGTGTTGAAGGTGTCCAGCATGGCCGCCATCTCGGCGGCGCTGGGGCAGCCCTGGGCGGGCGTCGGCGTGGCGACCGGCGTGGGGCCGGCCTGCGGCGCGCAGCTGTATGCGATCACCACGTAGCCATGCTCCAGATCATGTACCCACCCGCCCGGATTCTGCTCCGTCTGCGGTCCGTAGAAGTCGCGCTTGATGGGCCCGATGTTGGTCACGTTGAAGTGGTGGCCGGAGGCCGGCGGGCAGTACGCGTAGGACAGGTGGACGCTGGTGTCCAGGACGTGCGTTCGGCCGAGGTCCTCGACCGGGAAGCCCACCAGCTGGGTCGGTTGCGGCAGCGGCGTGATGGAGGGGACGGCGGTGGCCGACGCCGCGGGGCTGGCCGACGCCGAGGCGGACGCACTGGCCGATGGCACCGCGGACGGGCTCGGGCTCGGGCTCGGGCTCGGGCTCGGGCTCGGGCTGGCGCTGGCGGTCGGGCTGGCGGTCGGGGTGGCCGTGGGCGACGGAGTCGGGGTGGCCGAGGGCACCGGGCTGGGCGATGCCGTCGGGGCCGGCGAAGGCGTGAAGGTCGGGACGGGGGCGCTCGGGCCGGGAGTCAGCAGCGAATCGCACGCGTAGGCCTTGCCCGAGGCGTTGCTGAGGACGAGGAAGGCCACGACGGCGATGCCCACGACGGCGAAGACCGCCAGCAGCACCCCGCCGAAGCGCTCGAGGAACGAGCGGTTGTCGCGGCGGGGGGCGCGGTCGCGGCGGGCGGCGCGCCGATCAGCGGCCCGCGAGCGGGGCGTGTTGGCATCGCGCGCGGGTTCGGCCGGATTGCGTGGTTGGTCAGGCACGGGTGGCAGGTCCCTCGGGCGGTGACGTCGTCAGGCGGCGGCTGGGCCACGCCGGCGCACAGGGTACCCGGCCGGGGCGGTTCGCGTCGCCGGCCCATCCGCGCGACACCACCGCCGGACCTACGGTTCGCTGAACCAGGCGCGCGCCTCCGGGCGCAGCAGGCCTCGCAGCAAGATCAGGCCCAGGACGACCGCGAACACGAGACCGGGCACACCCGCCACCAGGGCCAGTAACGGGATGAGCGGCACGACGAGGGTCACCAGCCCCATGGACAGGCCGAAGGCCGCCTGCTTGCGCTGGAGGACCAGTGTCATGGTGAAGATGAGGTACGCCAGCAGGGCCATCCAGACGACGCCGAGCGGCGAGATGGGCACGTCGGAACTGGCTTCGGCCACGATGAGCGGCAGCGTCAGGCCCAGGATGGCCAGGATGACCAGGGCGTAGACGAAGAAGACACGCACGCCGTTGGGCATGGCGCGCAGGGTGGCCAGCATGGGCGTCGATTCTGCCACCATAGGGGCGGTGATCATCGAGCCGGCCGGATGACCGTCGACACGCCCGCCTGGGTACGCGAGGCCGTCTTCTACGAGGTCTTCGTCGATCGCTTCGCGCGCAGTGGGCGGGTGGCCGCGCCGGGGCCGCTCGAACCGTGGGACGCGGCGCCGACGCGCCTGGGCATCAAGGGCGGCGACCTGTTCGGGCTGACCGAGCGGCTGCCCGAGCTGGCCGAACTCGGGGTGACCGCGCTCTACCTGACGCCCATCTTCACCTCCGCCTCCAATCACCGCTATCACGCCGACGACTACCTGGCCGTGGACCCGCTCCTCGGTGGCGAGGCGGCCTGGCGGGCGCTCATCGAGGCGGCCCATGGCCGCGGCCTGCGCGTCATCCTCGATGGCGTCTTCAACCACAGCGGCCGGGGCTTCTGGCCCTTCCACCACATCCTGGAGACGGGGCTGCAGTCGCCCTACCTTGACTGGTACCACGTCGATCGCGGTCGGCTGGCGGGGGGTGGTGCGCTCGACGCCTACCCGGCCCCCGACTCGCCCAACGCCGGTGGCGGCGATCTCGGCCGTCTCGGCTACGAGGCGTGGTGGGGCCTGCCCGCCCTGCCCAAGCTGAACCATGGCCAGCCGCTGGTCCGTGAGTACGTCATGCGCGTGGCCGAACACTGGTTGCGGGCCGGGGCCGACGGCTGGCGCCTCGATGTCCCCGAGGAGATCCACGAGCCCGGCTTCTGGCAGGAGTTCCGGGCGCGCGTCAAGGCCGTCCGGGAGGACGCCTACATCGTGGCCGAGATCTGGCGACCGCGGCCCGAGCTCCTGGGCGGCGATTCCTTCGACGCGGTGATGGACTATCCGCTCGCGGAGGCGCTGCTGGGCTTCTGCGCCGGCAGCCACCTCGATCGTGCCATGGCCGCGACCCAGGCCGATTACGCGCACTACGTCCAACCGCTCGATGCGGTGGGCTTCGCGGCCGAGCTGGAGCGCCTGCTGGGCACCTACGACCCGGCCGTCACCGCCGTGCAGCTGAACCTGCTGGGCAGCCACGACACCCCGCGGTTCGTCACGATCTGCGGCGGCGACCGCACCAGCCTGCGCCTGGCGACCCTCATCCAGATGACGCTGCCTGGCGCCCCGTGCATCTACTACGGCGACGAGGTGGGCATGGAAGGCGGCGCGGACCCGGCCAATCGTGGTGCTTTCCCGACTGACCGCTCGGCCTGGGATTCCGACCTGCGATCGTTCATCGGCGGGGCCATCGCCCTGCGCCGGGGGTCGCCAACGGTGCGGGATCGTGGCTCGTTCCGGACGGTGGCCGCCGCCGGGGGGTGCCATGTGTACCTGCGTGGCGACAGCGACCAGCTCGTCCTGGTGGCCGTCAACGCGGGGGACGAGGGCGTGGCGCTGGATGTGGTCGTCCCCGAGCTGGGCGACCGGCGTCTCGAGTCGATCCGCTGGCCCGGCTGGCCCGACGCCTGGGATGGGACCATCGCCGCCACGGCCACCGGCGGCACCCGCCTGACGCTGCCGGCCCGGGCGGGTCTCGTTGCCCGCGCTCGATCCTAGGCCGGCGCCGCCTACATGCGCTCAGGCAGCCGGGGCTTGGAGGGCGGCGGCCAGCGTGAGGGCCTCCTCGCGTGGCAGCCCGATCCCGGCCTCCTCGCGCAGGCGTGAGAGCGCGTCGGCGGTTGACAGGCGCTCGGCGGCCGGCCACAACTCGGTCAGCTCGACATACCGATCGATGACCAGGAAGGCGCGCGTGGTCGCCGGGAGCGTCGAAGCGCGCACGCCGTCGGGGTAACCGGTGCCGTCCGCCGCCTCATGATGGCCGCGCACGATCGCGGCGACCGGGCGCAGCACCGGGTACGGTTCGAGCAGGCGGGCAGCGATGATCGGGTGGGCCATGGCCACGCCGCGCCTGGTGTCCGGCGCGTCGTTGGCCAGGCGCCCGATGTCGGCCACGAGGGCCGTCGCCATCAGGAGCTGCTGTGCCTCCCGGCGCATGCCCAGGAGCGGAGCCAGCCGTTCGCACCCCTGGGCGACGCGCTCGTCGGCGTCCGCGAGCCGCGGTGCCAGGTCCCTGAGCAGGTCGTGCAACGGGTGCAGGAGCTTTACCAGGTCCGGTCCACCGTTGGCCAGGCGCGGCATCGGCTCGCTCATGACGTGCTCCAGGAGGGCCCGCATCTCCTGGAGGTGGGCCGGCAGCTCGGCGGCGGTCACGATGCGCGCCTTGCCCAGCTCCTTGGCGACATAGAGGGCGGTGTCCGCGACGGCCACGAGATCGTGGGCATCGCGCGCGTCGCCCGGGAAACTGGCCGCCCCGATGCTGGCCGCGACGGGGCTCGCGGCGCGGCGGCTGCGCGCCGGCAGGTGGGCCGCCTCGACCAGGCCCGCGAGGACCTTGTGCGCGACCACGCTCGCGCCCGCCGCGTCGGTCGCGGCCAGCAGCACGGCGAACTCGTCGCCGCCGTAGCGGAAGACGGTGTCGCTGGCCCGCACGCTGGCGCGCAGCCCGTCAGCGATGCGCCGCAGCAGGCGGTCGCCGGCCTGGTGACCGTAGCGATCGTTGTAGGACTTGAAGTCGTCCAGGTCGATCATCAGGACGCTCAGCGGCTCGCCGCTGGCGAAGGCCGCCGCGAGCATCTCCTGGAACGCGCCGTGGTGGCCCAGGCCGGTGAGCGGGTCGGTCTGGGCGGCGACCAGCAGCCGCTGGTGGACCTGCGCGTTCTCCAGGGCGATCGCGGCATGGTTCGCGAACAGCCTGACCAGCTCCAGCTCCTCGGGCTGGAACGTGCCGCGGATGCGGTACAGGTTGAGCGAGCCGATGACGCCCGTCGGGCTGTGCAGCGGGGCGACGATGATCGACTCGTCCTCGTCCTGGGGCGTACCCGGGACATGCCGCACCCGCGGGTCGCGGTTGGCGTCGTTGATCAGCTCGGCCTCGCCGCGCATGACCACGTTGCCGGTGATGCCCTCGCCCACGGCCAGGCGGGACGCCAGGACCTGGTCGGCGTACTGGTCGCGCGCCAGGACCGGCACCAGTTCCTGGCGGAGCGCATCGATGAGGTAGATGGTGAGGGTGTCGTGCGGCACCACCTCGGCCAGCGTGTCGGCGATGGCCGCCAGCGTCCGCTCGTGGTCGCGCGTCTTCAGGAGTCGCTCGGTGATGCCCAGCAGCTGGTGCTGGTGGGCGAGTTGGCGCTCCAGGCGTTCGCTGCGCCGCTCCAGTTCCTCCACCTGGCGGGCGTTGACGATGGCCACGGCAGCCTGCGCCCCGAGGATCTGCGCCAGGCGCAGCTCGGACGGCTCGAAGGCATCGAAGCCCAGGCGCGAGATCTCCAGTACGCCCTGCACCGCGCCTTCGAAGCGCAGCGGCACGACGATCATCGATTCGTCGCAGTCGGGCGTGCCCGGGATGTCCTGTGTGCGTGGGTCGGCCATGACGTCCCCGATGATCTCGGCCTCGCCCGCCACGGCGATGCCTCCACCGAGACCCTGGCCCAGCGTCAGGCGGGTGTTCTCGGGCGTTTCGTCAGCGTAGGCGGCGACGCTCGCGCGCAGGGTGACGGCCTCCAGTGTCTGGCTGTCCGGCTGCAGGACGTACAGGCGCAGGCCGTCGTAGGGCAGCAGCGCCTCCAGCTCGCGCGCCACGGCGTCGCCGACCCCGGCCACGTCGCGCGACCGGTTCAGTTGCCGCGACAGGCCCTCGATGCCCTCCAGCTGACCGGCCCAGCGACGCGCCTCGGCCATCAGCCGGGCGCTCGTGATGGCCGTGCCGGTCTGCGCCGCGACGGCCAGGATGCGCTCGACCTCCACGGCGGTGAAGCGTCGCGGCGCGGTCGTCACGAGGACCAGCAGGCCCCAGACCTCGTTGGCGTCAAGGACCGGGGCCAGCACGCCCGAGCGGACGCCGAGCCGGGCGATCAGGTCACGCGCCACCGTCATCTGGCCCGGGATGTCGTCGAGCACGACCGGCAGCCGCTCCACCACCACGTGGCGCAGGATGGCCGAGTCGTCGACCGCGGCCGCGAGGTCGCTCGGGATGGCCAGTCGTCCGCGGCCCGCCTCCAGGCGCAGGATGGCGCCGCCCGGGCGATCCTCCAGGCGCATGAAGCCGGCCTGGTCGACGGCGAAGATCTCGAAGAGTCGTTCGCTGACAAACGACGTGATGTCGGGCACGGCGGTCAGGGCCGACAGACGCACGGAAAGGTCGGCCAGGCCGGTCAGCTCACGGAGCAGCCCGCCCTGCTCGGCGACGAGTCGCTCGAGCTGGCGGGCACCCGCCGGGTCCGCGCCAGGGTCGCGAGGCGCGGCCATCCCGGCCAGGTGGCCGTCCAGGCGGGAGCGCTTGAAGCGCCAGGTTCGACCGACCTTGGTGGCGGGCAGCCGCCCGCGCTGGGCCAGGACGTACAGGGTGCGCACGGGGATGGCCAGGTAGGCAGCCGCCTCCTCGATGCCTATCCAATCGTCGAACGCGTCGGGCCCGCCCTGCGGGTTCATGCCTGACCTGCTCCGTCATTACAGGTTGTTACCGGTTGCTGCGAGCCTAGGCAGCCCCGCGATGACCGTCGATAGGACCAAGGTCCGGGGCAGTCGGGGGTGGCGCAGGGCGCAGGTGGCCCGTGCCCGGTCGGGGACGGCTGAGGGTGGCCCCTATACTTCGCGCTCACGTGGACGCCCCCTTTCGACTCTCCGACGGGCGCCTCCAGGCCCGTCTTCTCGCCTGTATCGATGTCGAAGACAAGATCCCGCGCGCCCTCGAGCTGCTGGGCACGATGGTCGGGCGGCGTGTCCTGCTGCTCGACGCTCGACGGGACAGCTTCCGGGCGCGCCAGCTGGAGGTCATGGGCGCCCGGGTCGCCACCTGGCCGGGCCTGGTGGAGCCGAGAAGCCCCGCGGCGACCGCGCCGGACGAACCGCCGGAGGACGGGTTCGACGTGGCCGTCGGCTGGTGGATCGGGTTCCAGGGCACCGGGCCCGACGCGACCGCCGGCCTCGCAGCTGCCGAGCGAGCCCTGGCGCCGGGCGGGCGGCTCCTGCTGGTGCAGGACTACGGTCGTGACGAGACCTCCGCGCTGTACGCGGACGAGGCGCGGGAGGCCCGCCTGCGGGCCTGGAGTGACCGTATGGGCCCGGTGCTGGGCGCCGGGTTCCGGGTGCGCACGCTGCACTGCTGGTGGACGTTTCCCGACCTGGCGGCGGCAGCGGACATGCTGGGACGGGCCTTCCCGGCCACCGGCCCGGCCGTGGCCGCGGCGATGACGCGGCCGCGCCTGGCCTACAAGGTCGCCGTCTACCACCGGGTGTTGGGCAACCGTCGGGTCGCCTCGTGACCGGCTCCACGCCCGTGCCCCGGCCGGACGGCGGCGGCGATCAGGGTTCGTCGGTCGGACGCCGCCTGATGGGCCTGTTGACCCCGGGCCGCGTCGCCGTCGTCATCGCCTTTGCCATCGCCCTGGCGGTGATCGGCTACGCCGCCCGCATCGACCAGACCGACACCCAGCTGCCGCTGCTCATCACCGGCTTCGTGCTGCTGGGGCTGGTCTTCCTGACACTCGCCGCCTGGGGCTGCCTGGCGCTCATCCGCGCCGGCACGCAGGAGGACGATCGGACGGCCTTCTTCGCGGCCCTGTTC
>JBIOID010000049.1:0-10637 GCA_044449585.1 Candidatus Limnocylindrales bacterium | reverse complement strand
CGTCGAGGATCCGGGCCGCTTCCTTGATGTCGAGCTGGTCCTCGGTCGACACGTTCCAGGGCAGGCTGATGAGCCAGTCCACGTAGGTCCGGATGACCCCCACCTCGGGCGATGCCGAGGGGATCCGGCTCATCCGGTCGATCTCCTTGATCGCCCGGGTCTTGATCTCCTCGGGCATCCCGGCGGCCTCGACCTTGTCGCGCAGCTCGTTGATCTCGGCCTGCTGCGGGTCGTCCTCGCCCAGCTCGCGCTGGATGGCCTTGAGCTGCTCGCGCAGGATGTACTCGCGCTGGGTCTTGTCCATCTCGGACTTGACTTCCGACTGGATCTTGCCCTTCAGCTCGAGGATCTCGATCTGGCGGTTGAGAAAGGTGCTGACCAGCTTCAGGCGCTCGACCACGTCGACCGTCTCGAGGAGTTCCTGGCGCTGTTCGGTGGTCAGGTCGGGGCTGTAGGCGACCATATCGGCCAGGAGCCCCGGCTCGGTGATGTTGCGCGCGGCGACCGCTGCCTCGGGCGGCACCGGCGCACCCGACTGGACATACGTCTCGATCTGCCCCTGGACGGTGCGCAGCAGGGCCTGGACCTCCAGGCCGGAGGGCTTGGCGTCCTCGAGCGTGACGATCTCGGCCCGCAGATATGGCTCGACCTGGGTGAACCGCTTCACGCGCAAGCGCTGCTGGCCCTGCACGATGGCGCGCACGGTGCCGTCCTGGAGCTGGACGACCTGGGCGATCTTGGCCAGCGTGCCGATCTCGTAGAGCTCGGACGGGTCAGCGATGTCTTCCTTCTCCGGCTGGCGTTGGGTCACCAGCACGATGGCCGAACCCTCCGCCACCGCGGCGTTGAGGGCCTGCACGGACTTGTCGCGGCCGACCTGGAGGGGCACGATCATCTCGGGGAAGATGACCGTCTCGCGCAGCGCGACGAGCGGCAGGTCGGTGGGTGGGGTCGCCACCGCGGGTTGGGCGGCGTCCTCCACGATGGGCGGCGACTCGGGCGCCGGCGCGCCCTGCGGGGTCGTCTCGGGGATGTCAGCCATGTCGTCTCCTTGGGTAGCGCCGGTACTCATCCCGTGCGCCGGGTGCCGATGGGAGCGCCCTCGACGCTCCCTGCTTGTCGATTCGTCTGCTGATGGGCCATCGGGTCTGGCTCGATCGGCGCGCCGGTCGGGGCCGGGTCGGTGGCGGTGGGTGAAGGACCCGTCGGAGCGGCGGCGGCAGCGGCGGTGGCGGTCGCGGCGGCGCGGTCGGCCGCCTCATCGAAGAGCGCCTCCAGGATGCGCGTGCCGATGCGCTCCTCCAGTTCGAACAGGATGCGCACGCCCGCCAGGTTCACCCCCAGGTTCTGAGTCAGGTGACGGATCCACAGGAGCCGTCGGATGTCTTCCTCGGAATACAAACGGATATTGGTCGGCGTGCGCGCCGGACAGAGCAGGCCCTCATCCTCGTAGATGCGCAAGGTGCGCGGATGCGCCCGCACGATGCTGGCCGCTACGCTGATGACGTAGACGGGCCGACGCGGATCGCGTTCCAGCCGGTCGCGCACGTTCGATCTCGTGAGTCAGCGAGCCGCGACCGGCTCGGCGGTCGGGGCTGGAGCGGCCGATCCATCGGTCGATGCCTCGCTCGTCGGGCTGATGGCGATGCGGCGCGGCTTGGTCTTCTCGGCCCTCGGGATCGACAGGCGCAGCAGGCCGTGCTCGAAGCTGGCCGCGGCACGATCGGTCTGCAGATCCGAGGGCAGGGTCACCGTGCGGCTGAAGGAGCCACGGCGGATCTCCTGGTACAGGTATCCGCCCGGCTGACCCGCTCGGTCGCTCTCCTGCTTCACTTCGTTGCTGCCGCTGATGGTCAGGGTGTCGTCGCTCAGGGTGATCTCGACCTGCTCCGGCTTCACACCGGGCAGGGCAGCCTCGACGACCAGCGCGTCGGGGGTCGTGTGGATATCGAGTGGCAGCAGCGTGTCACCGAAGGACATCAGGCTGCGCGCGCGGACGAACGACTCTTCGAAGAGATGATCCATCGCCTGGCGCAGGGACAACACGTCGCCAAACGGCGACGAGCGCCGGATGAGACTCATGTCTGCACCTCCAACATGTGGGCGCGGCCGTAACCCTGGCGGGGCGGCGCGGTCCGACGCCTGGCCGGACATGCTCAAGGGTAAAACCATGACAATGACATTGTCAAGTATGTTGTCCCGCGCTCGCTAGGATCGATGCGCCGGAGCCAGTCATGGTGGCCGAGTGGCCCGGGCCTCAGCCACGTCCCTCGCTCACCCACGGCCCTCGCTCACCCACGGCCCTACGTCTCACCCACGGTCCGTGCTCACCCACGGCCCTACGTCTCACCCTGGGCCCTACGTCTCACCCACGGCCCTACGTCTCACCCACGGCCCTACGTCTCACCCACGGCCCTACGTCTCACCAGCCCTCCTGGTGCGGTGCAGGATCGTGAGTCTTCCGGAAGGTGCCATCGCGATCACTCGAGCGTGGCAGGAACGCGATTCGGTCGTCCTGCGGCGCCATCGAGGCGCAGCGGTCGCTTCCCACCAAAGGTGTTGGTATGACGCAGGCCATCTGGTGACCGGTGCCAGGGCGGGACCGGTGCCAGGGCCGGACCGGCGCTCGGACCGGACGGCACGGGCATCCTCCGACCGATGCTCGGGCCGGACCGGTGCCAGGGCCGGACCGACACTCGGGCCGGACGGCCGTGAGCCGGATCGACGCTCGGGCCGGATGGCCGTGGGCACCGACGGGGCCGCGCGGGGGCGCAGGCCAGGTGCGGTCTGCCCGGGCGGGACGTGCCTCGATCGAGGGCCGCTAGGCCTGGGCCGGCTCCAGCTCGTCGCCGATGAGCTCGCGATGGAGTTCGGCGCCGCATTCCGTGCGGGTGATGGCGATGACCTTGTCGCCGGCCCGGAAAGCCGTGTCGGCGCGGATCGGCTGGGCCACCTCATCGCGGATGAGGATGAACAGGGAGCACCCGTCGGGCAGGTGGATGTCGGCCGGCAGGCGCCCGATGGCCGGTGAGGTGGGCCCGATCTGGGCCTCCAGCACCTCCAGCTCGCCACCCTCCAGCTGCGCCAGGTGCAGCAGCTCATGGACTGGGATGTCCTGCTCGATGGCGCCCAGCACCATCCGCGTGGGGCTGATGATCTCGTCCACGCCCAGGTGTCGGAAGAGCGGCTCATTGCGTGGGTTGTTGACTCGGGCGATCGTGCGGGGCACGGCGAAGTGGTGCTTGGCCATCTGGCACACGACCAGGTTGTCCTCATCGTCCCCGGTCACCGCAGCCACGATGGCCGCCCGGTTGGCACCGGCCTCGGCCAGGTGCTTGCCCTCGCAGCCATCCTTGGCCAGCACGATGCTGCCCACTTCGTCGGCGATCTGGCGGGCGCGGACCGGGTCCTTCTCCAGGAGCACCAGCTCGTGGCCCGCGGCCAGCAGCTCCTTGGTCAGGAAGTACCCGACCTTCCCGCCACCGACGACGATCACGTACATCGGTCAGCCCTCCCCACTCGATCGGCCGCCGGACCCGACCGGTGACCGGTCCACGGGGAGCCCCGCGCCGGCCGGTGGCAGCACGACCGGCCCCGTGGCTTCGTGCGAGTGGTGGCTGGCCCCGACGTGGACGCCGCCGGCACCGTCGATGGCCGGCAGACCGACGTAGCGACCCAGGTCGTCGATCAGGCTGGTCGTCCGGCACAGCGTGGACAGCCCGAGGGCGGTATACGCCTCGGCCCGCACCGGGTCGTTGATCTTGGCCACCACGTGCTCGATGGCGAACATCTCGGCCGCCATCTCGGCCGCCAGCACGTTCCGGTTGTCGCCCGCCGTCAGGGCGAAGAAGTAGTCGGCGCCCTCCGCGCCGGCCCGTCGCAGCACGGACTCATCGGTCCCGTCACCCCGCATCGCGGTGCCCGGGAAATCGGGTTCGAGGCGGTTGAACGCCTCCGTCGCGATGTCGATGAGGACCACCTCGTGACCGGCCCGGGCGAGGTGCTCGGCCAGGCCGGCCCCGACCCGGCCGCAACCGACGATGATGGACCGCATGTCGCCTCCTGCCGTCAGGCGCGCACGCCGACGGGCTCGCTGATGAGCGGTGGCCGGGCCTCGGTCGGCATCCGCTCGCGGGCCACCAGCACACGGCACGGCGCGTTCTGGAACACGTAGGGCACCGTCCGGCCGATCGCGAAATCGCCGCCGAAGCGGGTGCGATACGGCAGCCCCAGCACGATCACGTCGGCGCCCAGGGCGGCCGCTTCGTCGACCAGCGCCGCCCCCACGTCGCGCGCCTGGAGCAGGCTCGTCTCCAGGTGGGTCCCCAGGGTCTCGGCTGTGCCTTCGGCCCGGTCGAGGACGGCCGCCGCGACCTCGTTGCCGCTGGAGATGTCATCCGCCAGCTCGTGGCTCCAGTCGACCTCGACGACGTGCACGCCGATCAGGTCGGCACGCTGCCCGCGCACCAGCTGGCACCCGATCCGGACGACCAGGGGATCGGCCGCGCTGCCGTTGAGGCCCAGGACGACGCGCTTGAGCGGGACGGCCTGGGCGGGTTCGGGCATCGGCGGGAAGCGTAGCACCGCGCCCCCTTCCGCCGCGCCCCTGGCTCACCACTCACCGCGGTACGGGATGGTGGCGATGACCGTGTGGGGTCGCCCGACCAGGGCTTTGCGCAGCCGATTGGTCACCTGGTTGTACAGGACGCGATCCCACCAGTGTTTGCCCACGTACTCGGGCAGGACCACGATGACGATGATCTTGGGGTCGGTATACGTGACATCGAGGTACGCCACGAACGGGTTCACCAGCGAGCGGAACGGCGACTCGACGATGACGACCGGCACCCCGGGCAGCTGGCGCTCGAAGCGCTCCCGCAGCGCCTCGCCGGCCGCCAGATCGTCGGTCACGTGGACGCACACGACGTTCTCCGAGATGGAGCGCCCGAAATTGACAGCCTGCACGACCGCCCTGGTGAGGCCGGGCACCGGGATGACCACCCGCTCCTCCCGATGGGGCGGCCCGATGACCGCCTCCGGCCGCACCTCGAGCTCCTTGGCCTGACCGCTGTACTGGCGATGGATGAACAGCATCATGGCCACGAGCGTGGGGATGATGATCGCCACGAGCAATGACGACGGCGCCTTGGCCACCACGACCACGACCGAAACGACGGCGGTCAGGGCGCAACCGAAGGCGTTGATGGCCAGCCGCTGGTGCCATCCCTGGTCGTGCGACAGGTGCCAGTGACGGACCATGCCGCCCTGGCTGATGGTGAAGCTCACGAAGACGCCCACCGAATAGAGCGGGATCAGGGCGGTCGTTTCGCCGTGGAAGAGGACCAGCACGCCCGCGCTGATGCCGCCCAGCAGCAGGATGCCCAGCGTGAAGGCCAGCCGGTCGCCGCGGAACGCGAAATGGCGCGGCATATAGCCGTCCTGGGCGAGGATCGCGGCAAGGCGCGGGAATGCGTTGAAGCTGGTGTTGGCGGCCAGGAACAGGATCAGGGCCGTGAACACCTGGAAGAGGTAGAAGCCGAGCGAGTCGGGGCCATAGACGATGGCCGCCACCTGGGCCACCACGGTCTGCTCCACCTTGCCGGTCGTCGGGTCGTCGACCGCGACCACGCCGAAGTGCTGGGCCACGAACGTGATGCCGACGAAGAGGATGGCCAGCAGGATGGCCATCGCGGTCAGCGTCTGGGCGGCGTTGTGCGCCTCCGAGGGCTTGGGCTTGAAGGCCGTCACGCCGTTGGCGATCGCCTCCGTCCCGGTCAGGGCGACCGAGCCGGCGGCGAAGGCACGCAGCAGCAGCAGGATGCCGACCGTCGCCACGGTGTCGTGCACGGGCGCGACCGGCAGCGGGTCCGGCGGCGGGCCGCCCGCCCCGAGGAAGACGATGCGGAAGACGCCCAGGGCGACCATCACCAGGGCGCTGCCCACGAAGAGGTAGGTGGGGATGGCGAAGATGTTGCCCGACTCGCGGATGCCGCGCAGGTTGCCGAGGGTGATGAGGCCGACCGCCGTCACACCGATCTCGACGTTGATGGGGGCCAGGCTGGGTAGCGCCGAGGTGATCTGCTCGACGCCCGACGAGGTGCTCACGGCCACGGTCATGATGTAGTCGAGCAGCAGCGCCGCCGCGGCCACGAGCGCCGCGTAGCGGCCCAGGTTGGCCTTGCCCACGGCATATGCGCCGCCCCCGCTGGGATAGGCGTAACCGATCTGGCGGTAACTCGTCGAAACGACGGCCAGCATGATGGCGATGGCGATCGCGATCCAGAGGCTGAAGACCAGCGCCGCGGCGCCGGCCAGCACCAGGACCCGCAGGATCTCCTCGGTCGCGTAGGCGCTGGACGAGATGGCGTCCGAGCTGAAGATGGCCAGCGCCTTCTTCTTGGAGAGCCGCTCGCCGATCTCCTCGTCGCTGGCCAGTGGCCGGCCCAGCAGCCACCGGCGGACCCGCGCCAGCCCTCGCCCGAAGGGCGTCTTCGGCTCGCTGGCCTTCGGCCGTGCGTGCAGGACCCCATGGCCCTCGTAGCGGAAGTAGGCGGCCCGCGGGCGCGCGACACGGACGCGCCGGTCGCCCGGTTTGCGCCCGATGAGGTGCTCCGGCGGCTTGCGCGGCTCCTCCGGATCGCTCAAGTACCGCGCTCCAGGCGATCCACCAACCGCACGGGCAGCCCGACCTCGCGCATGCGTGCCTGGGTCTCGGCGATGGGGTAGGCGACGCGCCGCCAGGTCGCACGCCGCGCCTCCAGGTCGATCAGCATGATCGACGCCCTGGGATCGCCATCCCGTGGCTGGCCGACGCTGCCCGGGTTGAGCAGCGCCGCGCGCTCATCGAGCTGCAGCTCCGCCCCGTCGATCGGGCCGAGTGACTCGACCTGGCCGCCCTGGCGGCGGAAGACGCGCGGGTCGTGCGTGTGGCCGAAGAGACCGTAGGGCGTGGTCAGGACGTCCAGGCCGGCCCGGGCCACCGCCGTCGAGGCGATGTATTCCCAGGTCGGGTCGCGCGGGCTGCCGTGGACGAGCGTGAAGTCGCCTTCCCGGCGCTCGTCCGGCCAGCCCTGCAGCAGAGCCCGACTCGTGGGCGTCAGGACGCGCGCCGTCCATTCCACCGCCACCCGCGCATCCTCGTTGAACCAGTCGGTGTCGATCAGCCCGATGGCGGCCGCGTCGTGGTTGCCGCGCACGCCCAGCGCGCCTTCGCGCGCCAGTCTGGCCAGCACCTCGTTCGGTTGCGGTCCGTAGCCGACCACGTCGCCCAGGTGCCAGAGGCAGTCGTAGGGCGCGACGGCCGCGAGCACGGCCTCCAGGGCCGCGAGGTTGCCATGGATGTCCGAGAGCACCGCGACACGCACGGAATCAGCCTAGCAGGCGCTGCCCTCGCCCCGGCCGCGGGCGCGCCGACCCACGCGTCCCGGGCGCCTCGGAGCGCACCCGGCGGATGACGACCAGGCGATGGGTCGCCAGGGCCGCGACGCCGGTGGGCAGCGCCTCGACGACCGGCGGCGACCCGCCCAGGCCTACCGCCACATCGCGCGCCGCGGCCACCTCGGCCGCCAGGCGGCCGTCTCCGCCCTCGCGCTTCCAGGCCACCACCAGGCCGCCCTCCCGAAGGAGCGGCAGTCCCCATGCCGCCAGCACGGCGAGCGACCCGACGGCCCGCGCGGTGACGACATCGAAATGGCCGCGCAGCGTGGCTTCGCCCGCCAGCGACTCCGCGCGCCGGTGCTCGACGCCCAGGGCCGGGCGCGTCACCGCCGGCATCGTCTCGTTGGTGGCCGCCACCGCGACCTCCAGGAAGCGCGCCTTCTTGCCCACCGACTCGACCAGCAGCGCCTCGCGGGCCGGCAACGCGACGGCCAGGGCCAGCCCCGGGTAGCCACCGCCACTGCCCAGGTCCGCCAGCCGGGGTCGGGCCGGCCCGCGCCGACGCAGCAGGGGGATGGCGGAGAGGCTGTCCAGGACGTGGGCCACCGCCACCTGCTCCGGTGTGCGCAGAGCCGTCAGGTTGATGGCCGTCGTCCAGGCGAGCAGCAGGCGGGCGTGTCCCTCGAGGGCGGCCAGCGCGGCGTCGTCGAGGGTGATCTCCCAGGCCGCACACGCGGCCGCGATCGCGTCGCGGAACACGGCGGGCAGGGCCGGCAGCGTGCGCGGGTCGGTCGGCAGGGGAGCCCTGAGCGGGTGCTGGGAACGCGTCGGGAGCGGCAGGCCCGGCCCGGGACGGCGCTCCTCATGCATCCGTTCCAGGACCTCGGGCCCGGGCCGCTCCCGAGCGCGGGACGTTCGTCGCACCATGGACCGTTCAGTCTTCCGTCGTCCGTCCGGCGAATCGACCCGGTCTCCCGGATCGCCTCGCGGGCGGCGTTACCGTACTTGGTCCGCGCCGCCGTCGGTCGACCGATGGCGGTGGTGCAGGGCAGCGAGTCTGGGCGGCGGTCGAGGCGTCGTCAACGGCCTTATCCACCAGCCGCCGACCCACCGGCACATCGGTGGATAACCGCCCGCCGCGGCCACCCGGCTGTGGATAGGTGGATCAGTCGCCGGCCGGCCGAGGCGTGCGGACGGGCCGGCCCAGCGAGCGGCGCACCACGTCCAGCACCTCATCGGTGTACGCCTGGGCGTCGCCCGTCTCGACCGCTGTGCGCAGGCACCCGGCGACATGGTCCTCCAGCACGAGCAGGGCCACGGCGTCCACGGCGGCGCGGAGGGCAGCCGTCTGCTGGAGGATGTCGATGCAGTACTCGTCGCGTTCGATCATCCGACCGATGCCGCGGACCTGGCCCTCGATGCGCGACAGGCGCCGCACCAGCTGCGCCCGATCCTTGGTGTAACTGTGACGGAAGGTCGACTCAGCCATACTGGGAGGGAGTATACAGCGTGATGCGCCAGCGGTACGCCGGGCGGACCGCTAGACTGCTGGCCGATGGATGCTGCGGCGTGGATCCGAAGCCAGTTCGCGTCCTTCACGTGCGCGGCCTGCGGGCGCAGCTACCGGCGGGATCGCATCCGCGTCCTCGCGCGGCGCGAGACGGTCTTCTTCGTGGCCCTCGACTGCGCCGCGTGCGCCACCGAGTCGGTGGCCATCGTCCGACTCGAATCCGCGGCCACCGATGGCCAGGCGGCCAGGGCGGTCGACGCGCCGGCCGACGCGCCCGGTGTGAGCGGCCGGGAGCCGCCGCCGGTCGAGGCCGCCGACGTGTTGACCTGCACCAGTTCCTGCGCGACTTCGACGGCGACTTCCACGATCTGTTCGGCACGTCGCGCAACCGGTCATCGAGCTCGGGCGGCGTGTGACCACCTTCGCCCATGCCAGCGAGGCCGAGCTGGCGCGCATCCTCGACTACTACCAGGTGGCGTGGCAATACGAGCCGACGACCTTCCCCATCCTGTTCAATCTCGAGGGCGCGGTCGTCGAGAGCTTCGCACCCGACTTCTACCTCCCGGAGCTGGGCCTGTACGTCGAGCTGACCACGCTCAAGCAGAGTCTCGTGCGGCGCAAGAACCGCAAGCTGCGCCGCCTGCGCGAGCTGTACCCCGACGTGCGCATCAAGCTGTTCTACGCGCGCGACTTCAAGGCGCTCCTGCTCAAGTACGGGCGGCTGGACATGGAGGGCATGCTGACCGGGCCGGAGGGCCAGCCGCCGTCCAACCGTGAGCCGGCCGCGGCCGTGGCGTCGGGCGTCGATCCATGACCGACGCGGCGATGGCCAGACCGCGACTGCCCGACCTGGCGGCCGACGTGGCCGAGGTCCTCATCACCGAGAGCCAGGTGCGAGCCAAGGTGGCCGAGCTGGGGGCGCAGCTGTCGAATGACTACGCTGGGCGCGACCTGACCCTGGTGAGCGTGCTCAAGGGCTCGCTGCCCTTCATGGC
Organism: Candidatus Limnocylindrales bacterium; assembly: GCA_044449585.1. GTDB lineage: Bacteria > Chloroflexota > Limnocylindria > Limnocylindrales > CSP1-4 > DASPUH01. The sequence continues at coordinate 755 of JBIOID010000049.1, read as the reverse complement.
CGACCTGATGCGCGCCATCAGCATCCCCGTCCAGGTCGACCTGATGGAGGTCAGCTCGTATGGCGGGACGAGCACCGAGACGTCGGGCCTGGTGCGCATCCTCAAGGACCTCAGTGCGTCTGTCGAGGGACGCGACGTGCTGATCGTCGAGGACATCATCGACACCGGCCTGACGCTCAACTACCTGCACCGATACCTGCGCGGCAAGGATCCGGCCACGCTCCGCATCTGCACCCTGCTGGACAAGCCGGCGCGGCGGCTGGTGGAGATCCAGATCGACTACCGCGGCTTCACCATCCCCGACCAGTTCGTGGTCGGCTATGGCCTCGACTACGGCGAGTTCTACCGTAACCTGCCGTACATCGGGGTGCTGCGGCCGGAGGTCTACACGAAGCCGTGAACCGGCGGGCCCTGGGGCGCGGCCGGCTGGCGGTGGGCATCGGGGCGATGATCGCGCTGGTCGCCTCCTTCCTGCCGTGGTACACGGTCGGCGGCGGCGCCGGGCAGTTGCCGGCCATCAGCGACAACGCGTTCGCGGGCGCCGGCGTGCTCGTCTTCATCTCCGCCGTCGCCCTGCTCGCCCTCATCGCGCTGCCCTATGCGGCCGGGGATCAGCCGTTGGCCATCGACCGGGCAGCGGTCTTCATCGTCGTGGCCGCGGTCGGCGTCATCGGCCTGCTGGCCCGTCTCGCTCAGCTCGTCCTGCAGCTGGGCGCGAACGTGGGCGCGCTCGCCCCGACCCGGGCGCCCGGCCT